>JBJKPO010000193.1:0-6609 GCA_046706235.1 Bacillota bacterium
GTGCAACACCTGTTCCAACTTAACTGTATTCCGGCCATCTTTAAGAGTATTAGTATTATCCATCCATGATGTTTCCATAATAATCATCCTCCTTGATCTTCCACCAAATTTATTGATTTAGCGGTTATTATTTTAATCGGCTTTATCGAAAAAACTCTGAAGCATTTTTTCAAATATTAATATAGATAAATTTATCCACCGGATTAATATTACGGTCGCACCGCGGTACCATCCGGTAGCCTCGCCAGGGTCCATTTCGGCAAGTCATTTTTACAAGGATAATGGGCAGCCTTTCTTTCATCAATGTCGATACCCAATCCGGATTTTTCGTTAGGATATACATAGCCGTTCCGAAGTTCGGGGCATCCGGGAAACACTTCAAGCATTTTTTCAGAAAAACCGCTCCATTCTTGTATCCCAAAATTAGAGCTGGAAATATCAAGGTGAATATTGGCGGCATGGCCGACCGGCGAAACATCGGGCGGCCCGTGCCAGGCGGTTCGGATACCGAAGGCTTCACAGCAATGGGCTAATTTTTGGGCGGGAGTTATTCCGCCGATAGTACTGACATGGATCCTGATAAAATCTATAAGAGAATTGGCAATCAATGGTTTCCATTCATTTGGATTGCTAAATAACTCCCCCATCGCGATTGGCGTGGCGCATTGCCGGCGAATCATTTGAAACCACTCAATTTGTTCCGGCGCCACGGGATCCTCGAGAAAGAATAACCGGTAAGGTTCAAGTCCTTTAGCCAGACGCATCGCTTCAATCGGCGCGATCCGTTCATGGACATCATGACAAAGTTCAACCTCAAAACCAAGTTGGGCGCGGAGATGTTCAAATAAGCGCAGCACACTACGGGAGTAGTTATCCGGATCATAATAAGCTCCCGGCAACGCGTTTTCAGGTGAATTAAACTTTTGATTTACCCCGCCGTATAAACCCATTTGACAACGGATATAATGATATCCCTGTTCCATATAAGCACGTATATTTGCTTCGACCTCCCGTGCGTCGCGGCCGTCGGCATGGCGATATACGGCCGCCCCTTCACGGCATTTACCACCTAATAATTGATATACGGGCATCCCGGCTATTTTTCCCTTGATATCCCATAACGCCATATCAATCCCGGAGATGGCGTTATTTAAAACCGGTCCGTTTCGCCAATAGGAACTAACCCAGGCGGATTGCCAAATATCTTCAATCCGCCGGGGATCCTTTCCAATTACAAAAGGTCTCAGATATTCATCGATAGCGGTCTTTACCGCTAAATACCGCTGGGTAAAGGTGGCGCATCCCAATCCGTACAACCCCGGTTCCGAGGTTTCGACTTTCACCACAACCAGGTTGACATTATCGGGCGCGGTAAGAATTGTCTTAACATCGGTTATTTTAATATCTCCCATTATGTTTTAAGTTCCTTTCATTTTGGTTGTATCCGGGGCGGATTTTCAGGTGTTCCGGGTAGTATCAATCCCCCATCGATTCGCAGGGTTATTCCGGTAATATATGAGGCCTTATCGGAGGCGAGCCAGGCAACGGCATTACCCATATCCTCCGGGGTCCCGACTCTTCCCAAAGGAATTTTTTCACTGATCGATTCGTAAAATGCTTTCACTTCAGGGTGATCACGGGTAATGGTAGCTCCCGGGGCAACACAGTTCACCCGGATACGATGTGGAGCATATTTTAGGGCCAGTGACTCGGTCGCACGTTTAATGGCGGCTTTTAATCCACCGTATACCGCATCTTCGGGATAGGCCCTTTCTGCTCTGGAAGAAGTAATATTGATAATGTTACCGCCGGTTCCGGCGTCGATCATATGTTTAGCGGCGGTTTCGGCCGCCAATAAATATCCCCGAAAATCAATATTGATAAGTTGATTGATTTTAGAAATATCGTCCCCGATAATCCAGTCAAATAAAGTTATTCCGGCGTTATTTACCAGGAGATCGATCCCGCCCAAGGCGTTTACGGCTTCATCCACTAAACGCCGGGGTGTTTCCACTTCGGACATATCGGCGTAAAAAATAAAACATTTCCGGCCATATTCAGTTTCAATAACATGAGCGACTTGTTCCGCTTCATCCTTTTTAGTCAAGTAGGAAATTGCCAAATCATAACCTTCATTTGCCAATATCAAGGCAATTCCCTTCCCGATTCCCCTGCTGGCGCCGGTAATCAACGCTTTTTTGCCGATACCCAATTTTTCCATTACGTTCAACTCCATGCTTAAAGTATAAAGCAAACTGATGTGCCCTTAACTTGCTATTTGGGAAGTCACGTACTATTCATGATTTGACTTGCCGGAAACGTCCGGTTAAATTCGAACTCAAAATATGAAACACCTTTCCCTGACAACGCTTGTTTAAAATTGGCGGGATCCTCGGTATTTTCATCAAACATTCCATAATGACAAGGACACGCGACCTTCACGGCCAGCCCGCGGGCAAGCAAGGCCGCTTCTTCGTAATTCATATTCCCAAGTTTACCATTGATACAGCATATTAGTATATCCGGGTTGTATTGCTTTACTTCCAGCAGCTTTGATTCATAACGGCTGTCTCCTGTCAGGTATATGGTTATTTTCGAATATCTAACAACAATCCCGATACTATCAGGGGTGTGGGCCGCATACACCCCATAAATCAAAGCATCTCCGAGTTGGATTGAACCGTCTCGATTTAACGACAGTAATCGTTCATCAGGTATTCCCAGTTTGCTAAAATGCTGCCGGCAGCTTAAGGGCCCTGCGTACATCATTGCTTGATAACCGGTATGTTTAATTGTCTCATCATCCAGATGATCCAGGTGATCATGGGTGCATAAAATCAGATCGGCTTGTAAATCCCGGGGTTCTATTGGAATAGGCATTACTCTGGCAAATCCATCTAATTTTTTCACGGAATCCGATAAATATGGATCAATATATAGAATACGGTCCCCAAACTCCATTATAAATCCGCCTTGTCCAATCCAAGTAATATTAAAGTTCAAATTCATTAGAATTTCCTTTTTATAAAAAGATAAGCTATATTGCGGTTTCACTGATATAATTCGCTTTAACCAACGACATATCCTGCCAGATCCGGCTGCGCCACCGAAGCATTAAAATAATTCCCCGGACCCATTCATCCGCCGTAAAGGCCAGCCATATCCCCGCCAATCCCAGTTTATAATGAACGCCCAGGATATAACAAAGCGGCACGCTGATTAGCCACATTGACAGTATTCCCATAAAAACCGGATATTTTACATCTCCGGCGCCCCGGAGCGAATTTCCGATAACCAGGTTGAATGCCCGTCCCGGTTCGAGCAAAATGGTGATTAACAGCAATGTGATGCCGAGATTAATAATTGCGGGATCGCGGGTGAAGATATGTAATACCGGACTACCAATTAAAAACATAATAACGGCGCTAACCGTATCCGCGGTCATCGCAATCAATAAACTGCGGTTACCCCGTTTATATGCATCCTGCATCCGGTTTAAGCCCACCAAATGTCCTACTAGAATCATGGTAGCCTGACCAATGGCCATTCCAAGCATCCATACAATAAACATAATGTTTTGAATATACGCCTTGGTTGTTAAGGCATTACTGCCTAACATCGCCACAATACAGGTAGTTACCATTTGAGAACCACTATAGGACAGGAATTCTCCCGCGGAAGGCACCCCGATTTTAATAATATTCTTTAAGATACTTTTTGGGAAAAATATGATATCTTTCAAGGTGAACTTCACATCAACCCAATGAAAGAAATAAAAAGCCAAAATAATCATGCCAATCACTTGACTGATTACCAAACTGACGGAAATTCCGGTTACGCCCAAAGCCGGTAAGCCAAACGGTTTAAAAATCACTAAATAATTGCCGATTAGATTTAAAATATTGACTTCGACGGCGACATACATCGGAAATTTAGCATGGCCATAACTGCGGGCAATACCTGACATGATTGACATGATTGCCTGGGTAAAAGAAGCGCCCCCGACAATTATCAGATACCGTGAAGCATAACCGATTAAATCCGCCGGAATCTTCATTGCGTTAAGTATTACTCCGGCAAAAACAGCTAATATTAAGCTTAATGCTAGACCAAAAATTATGTTGGCGGCTAATGCAACCTTGACAACCTGGGAGGCGGTTTCTTTATTGCCGGAACCCAGATATTGATTGACAATGACGGCTGATCCCAGGCTAACGACATTATATATTACTAAAACCATGGAAATTACTTGTGTGGAAACTCCTATCGCTCCGACTGCTTTATCGGAATACTGACTCAGCATAAATACGTTGACAATTCCCAATGTCTGACGTAATAAACTCTCGATGAACATTGGGAATGCCAGTGAAGTAAGCGTCATTTTCCGATTCACATTTGATCTCCCCCGGTTTAAACCAAGAACCAATTTGTTTCCATGCTCCGCAATAAAAAGCTTTTTCTTGTTTTTTATTTTTTGGTATAAGATTTGATTAAATCGGTAATTTCCCGGTAATATTCACAGTTATCCCAGTTAAAAGAGGCCGGAAGTTTTTTAATCATAGTCCATGGTGTTTGAGTTAGCTTTGGTTTAAGAATTTGTTCGATATAAAGGTATTGAAACACCCCTTGAATTCGAAACCGCAATCGTCCCCGCAGTTTTTCGTCAATCGGTTTAAAATGCCGGGACTCTTCAAAAAATTCAAAAACTTGAGGGATTAATTCCCTCTCACAAAAAGGCTGCCAATTCATTTCCGTTACGAATTTCATCCAAGGGGTATCGCTGTTTGGATATACTAAACCCATCGCCTGGGCGTCTTTATAAGCCCAAATCGTCCAGGAGATATCATTTGCTTCGAGAATATCCAAAGTATCTTTTAATAAATCCCGGTTATAGAAGAGCTGTTCTTGCGAAAATCCAACTCCTGTTTCACCGCACCATACCGGCCGATTGAAACGCTCCCGGACTTGAAATAAAGATTTCAAATCATGTTCGATATTGTTTTTATCCCAACGTTCCGGGTATTTTTGTTTTATCGAAAACCATGGATAGTAATGGATCGAATATGCAATTTGGGGATCCCAGGGTTCGTGAAGTTTGCTGAAATCCTGCGCCCAATGATCGCCTTCGATAAATAGAATATGGTGAGGATCCACTTTACGGATGGCTTCCCGGGTCTTGTCAAAAAAGTCGTTAAATACTTCCTGATCCGGTACATTCACCGGTTCGTTCAATAAATCATATCCGGCAACCCACCGGTTATCTTTGTAATGAGCGCTGATGAAAGACCATAATCCAGTTATCCGGTCGCGAAAAGAAGCTTCATCCCAAAATTGCGCTTCTCCGATATCACTGTCGGCGTGAGTGTCGGGATTTTGTCCGCCCGGCACGGCGTGGAGATCCAAGATCGCATAAATGCCATATTTTTCGCAATAATTCAATACCTGATCCAAATGCCGAAACCCTGACTTCAGAAACTCCCCGGGGTGGCGGTCATCCTCGAAATGCCGGTAAGTAAAAGGAAGCCGGACCGTATTTACCCCTAAATCCCTTAAAAAAACAAAATCCGGTTCGGTTATATAATTTTCCAGGTAAGATTCAAAGAACTCATTTGCTTTTTCTGCACCGTAA
This sequence comes from Bacillota bacterium, assembly GCA_046706235.1. GTDB lineage: Bacteria > Bacillota > UBA4882 > UBA8346 > UBA8346 > JAEZJQ01. Next base: position 5,630 of record JBJKPO010000193.1, read on the forward strand.
ATTTCCCGGAACATCTTTTTTTTCTGATGATCGGTACCAGGCATTTTTGACATGAAATGCTCCATATTCATCCAGTTACCGATTCCAAAACCGCGAAAAGAGATTTTCTGGCCGTTAAGTACGAAATCTCTGCCTGAGACTTGAATAAATTGACTATTCATTAGTTTTCTCCTTTTCCCAAATTACCAGATAACTTGGCACGGTATGACTCAATATTGTTCATGAAATCTTTATATATTAGATATTAGATAATAATAATCGGTTTCTTGATAGGTCCCGGATTGGTGTATGATCAAAGCTATAGATAGCAACGCCCGGAAGGGCCAATAAAAATAGTGAATGAGTGGCAATAATAAATAGAAATCATCTGTGGGGAATATTACGGATTTAATAATAACCTTGATTATATGCATTATAATAAACCATATCTATCCTTTAAACGAATTTAATAGTTATTCTACTCGAAACCAATTTTTCCTCTAATCCCAACCCCTTACTTCACGTACTTTAATATAATTGTAATAAATTCAATTTTATAATGTTATAAATGGTTTTATCCACCGGATTAATAGGAGTATCACGTATTCGGAGTATTGTCAGGTTTTCGATTCTGTAAAAATATTGAACCAACCGCGCCTAAAAAAGCGACAGCAGCGGCTAATAAAAAAACTGGTGAAAATGAACCGGCAACATCAGCTATTTTCCCGGCTATCACCGGTCCCACGGCTTGTCCGATTCCAAAAAACAATGTAATAAATCCTAATGCCGCCGGAGCTAAACCGGAGCCCAACAAATCACCGCAAGCAGCGGCCATAATTGCCGGGATACTCCAGGCGGTAAGACCAAAAAGAATCGCCGACAATAAAAAATACAGCGACGAACCGGATCCGGCAAATAGAACGAAAGCAACGGTATGAATTAAATATAAAATAACCAACGTATATTTCCGGCCGATTTGATCCGATATCGCGCCCCAAATT
>JBJKPO010000194.1:0-11374 GCA_046706235.1 Bacillota bacterium
GCCAAGGGGTCTGCAAATAGACCGGCGAAGATTATTCCCTTCATGCATTTTATGGCTGATTTAACTGGATAGTCATTTTGTTTTTTAATTCTTAAAAATAACCATCCAGCCATCAATTATTTTTTAAATTATCCGATAATCAAATTAATTGGACTAATAAATATAACAACGGAGGTTGAAATAAAATGAGCCAAAATCAAAATTCTGCCGGAATGTCCGATAATACCTATATCGCCTGGGCATTGAATACCGGACCGGCCAATGTCAAATCGCTCTGGGAAGGTAGCCGTTGGATTACCGGGGAATGGACCGGAGGCAATGCCGATACCTCCGAATCTCAAATCAAGAGCGATATCGACGCGCGAATTGCCTGCATTATTAACACTTTCATGTTTACCCGCCAGCAATTAAGCGATCAGCAAAAAGTGTTCGCCACCCACTATTTTGTCATTCCCGAGTTTTATTTTCATTGCCAACAGGGGCCTTATCCCAACATCAAAATCAGCGGACTATATCCTTATGAATACATCCGGGTGGCATTACAAAACGCGTTGGGACAGCTTCCGTTATTACCGAACGAGGTTTGGATTATGTGCGCCGGATCGATTATGACTTGCAATGAACCGGACTATAACCGGCTGTTCGGTTTAGATGAAGTCCAGGAACGTCTCGACGCTTTAAATAAAGCGATGGCCGATCTTTCGGCCGCCAAAGGCTACCGGAACGAAGCCGACTTTCTTAAACATGGGCCCTATATTAAAGCATTGAGTTACCTGGCGCCGTTAAAACCATTAACCAATGAGGAGAAGGCGATTGATGACTTGATGACCCAATACCGGGCCAATCCCTTATGTATAGTTAGAAACCGGGGGCTGCTTTTTAAACTTAAACAAGGGAATATAGAGTGTTATAGTTTTGAGAAACAAAACGAATCCACCGTGGATCTCACCATGGGGAAACTGGTCTGTGACGGTACCGCTTGCCAATTGGATCTCGGCGGTATGATTACCGAATGGATTGCCAATTATCCGTCAATCAGCATCATTAATGGGGATAAACAATGCAGCGCCACTCCCTCGGCGGCGCGGATCACCTTGAATGAACCGCTTATCAGCCCCAATCCCCTGCAAATGGGTATCGAAATCTGTCTGGACCACCGTTTGAAACGCTTACGCAGGACCGCCGCAATGACGGTGGAATGTGGCGCCGCGACGGATAACCCACCCTTGAATATTGAACTTATTCCGTCAGGCGGCATGCAAATTTTGGATACTTCGGTATCCGCCGGTGTTACTGGTGTAATTTTTAATAGTGACGGCTGCGATCCGATCCTTAATGAATATACTCCGGATGGGAAACCGGTAATCGAAGGTTCCGGGGTATTTAAACAGATTACTTGCGGTGTTTACGCCAGTTCCGCTCAAACCATGGTTAAATTGGATTCGTCATATTATAGCCATAGCCAGCTTAGTTTCCGGTATGGCAGCGATGAAATCAGCGGTTATAACAACGCCTTGGGAGACAAAAATCCTAAAGGATTGACTTACGACTCTGATACCCAAAAAAATCCAATCCTGGATACATATCCGCCTGCTAAAACGATTCCGGTAATCAATAAGGATTATCCTTCGCTATTTGCGGCGGGTTTTGGGGAATTACATTTATATGTAAAAGAAAAATAGCCGGTTAACGGATTATAAAAAATTCAAAATAGGTATAAAAAATTCCCACGATATTGATGGGAATTTTTTTATCGCAAAGAAAATATTAAATAACACAATCGCCATTTTCCCAAGCAATAATATTTCAGATAGAGTCAAAAAGCAGTGCTTCAAAGCTCAAGCCAGTTAATAATATATATATAAGAATGTATTAGAAGAAGAATTATGATAAACTCAATTGATATTTTAGGAAAAGAGATTAGGGTTTTTCAAACTGTTTTTAGTGAACTGCTGGAAACCGTACTTTTAGGCAGGTAAACCCCTATATTTATCAAATTGATGATCTATTGATAAACCCGAATTAACTTAGCCGCTTTTAATAGATGTTTTTAGTCAACTTGGAGGTGTGGGGCATGGAAACTTGTGGTATGGCGGAATTAATCAAAAAGGACCGCTCGGAACGCAAACACTGCCATTTTGAGGGTACTTTCCTGGATTATTTGGAAATTATCAAGGAAAATCCCAAGATTGTTCAACTGGCTCACCAACGTCTCTATAACTTAATTATTAATTCCGGCGTTGAGGTTATTAAAACGGAAGAAAATCCAAGATTACGCCGGATATACGGCAACGATATTTTAAAGCGGTATCCGTTTTTTTTGAATGATTTTTACGGAATCGACCGGACTATTATGAAAATTGTCCGTTACTTTCATGCCGCGGCCATGCAAGGGGAGGAATCACGGCAGGTTTTGTATTTGGTTGGACCGGTGGGCGCCGGAAAATCTTCGTTAATGGAACATTTAAAGCGGGCATTGGAATCAGCGCCGCCAATTTACACCATTAAGGGTTGCCCGATGCGCGAAGATCCTTTGCACCTACTTCCGAAACACTTGCGGACCGAGTTCGCCAAATTATTGAAAGTATCGATTGAGGGGGATTTGTGTCCGGTTTGCCGGTACCGGTTAAAGAATGAGTATAATGGCGAGTATGAAAGGTTTCCCGTGGAAACGGTCGAATTTTCAATTCGTTCCCGGAAGGGAATCGGGGTGGTATCCCCGGTTGATCCCAATAACCAGGATACCTCGGTGCTAATCGGATCGGTGGATATTTCCAAGATGGATTTATACCCGGAAGACGACCCGCGAGTGCTTTCGTTAAACGGCGCATTTAATGTCGGGAATCGTGGGATTGTTGAATTTATCGAGGTCTTTAAAAATGAGATTGAATACCTGCATACCATGATTACCGCCACCCAGGAAAAATCCATTCCTTCCCCTGGTAAAGGGTCGATGATTTATTTCGATGGAGTCATCCTGGCTCACTCCAACGAGGCGGAATGGAATAAATTCAAATCGGATCACACCAATGAAGCGATTTTAGACCGGATTGTGAAGATTGAGGTGCCGTATTGCCTGGAATTAAACGAAGAAATAAAAATATATCAAAAATTATTGCGGCATAGTAGTTTTGATGCTCATATCGCGCCGCATACCATCGAAATCGCTTCCATGTTCGCTATTTTGACCCGGTTAACCCTGTCCGCCAAGGTTGATTCATTGACTAAGCTTAAAATATATAATGGAGAAGAAATTTTGGAACACGGCAACACTAAAAAAGTAGATATCAGCGAGTTGCGGGAAGAGGCCACCTTACGCGAAGGAATGACCGGAATCTCGACCCGGTTTATCATGAAGGCGCTGGATGTAACGCTTTCGGAATCGGAGAGCAACTGTATAAACCCCTTATCAGTATTGGAAACCTTGATTAAATCGGTAAAGGAACTATCCATTTCCGAGGATGAACGCAAACGTTACCTGGGATTTCTTCAAGATGTATTGCGAAAGGAATATCATAAAATTTTGGAAGTCGAGGTTACCAAAGCCTTTATCCATGGGTATAAAGAACAAGCCCAGGATCTTTTCAACAATTATCTGGATCACGCCGAAGCTTATGCGAACCGGACCAAGATTAAAGATCGTAATACCGGGGAAGAGCTTGAACCGGACGAGAAGTTTCTGCAATCCATCGAAGAACAGATCGGAATCAGCGGAACAGCCGCCAAGGGATTCCGGCAGGATGTAACCGCTTATATGTTTTACGTGCTGCGTAACGGTGGAAACTTGGATTATAACAGCTACGAACCGCTGAAGGTGGCGATTGAGAAAAAACTCACCGCTTCGGTGCGGGAATTATCGCGGATAATCACCCAGGCAAAGGTCAGAGATAAAGATCAAAACGAGAAATATAACACCATGGTGCTTGAAATGAAGCGTAACGGATATTGCGACCATTGCTGCAATGTCGTTTTAAAATATGCCGCCAATAATCTTTGGAAGGACTGAGGGGGTTAGCATGGCTGTTTTCAGACAATCGACGGGAGACTCGGGGCGGGCCACGGAGGATCGGCGCCGTCACCGGCAATTGGTCGAACAATCGATTAAGAAAAATATCGGGCGGATTATTGCCGAGGAAAGTATTATCGGGCAAAGCGGCCAAAAAAAAATCAAGATACCGATCAAAAGTTTAAAGGAGTATCAATTTCTTTACGGTAAAAACGGGGCGGGAGTAGGGAGCGGTTCGGGTGAGGAAGAACGTGGCGATATCATATCTCAAGAGGATGCGAACGGTCCGGGACGCGGCGGCGCTGGCGCCGGGAATGAAAAGGGAGAAGACATTTACGAGACTGAAATCACACTGGAAGAATTAATTAACTACCTATTTGACGATCTTAATTTACCATTTATGGAACGTAAAAAATTGGCCGAGATCGAAATCGAAGCCAAACGGAAACTCAGTGGCTATCAACGTAAAGGTGCGCCTCCCCGCCTGGCTAAAAAGAAGGCGGTAGTCGAGAAGATTAAACGACGGCAAGGAATTCAACGCCAAGAGAATCCAGGTGAATTGATTTCAGAAGATTTTGATGATGAGGCGGAACGGTTTCCTTTCAGGGAAGAAGATTTGCGCTACCATCGTATCCGGGAAGAGCATATCCGGCATTCCAACGCGGTGGTTATTTGTATCATGGATACCTCCGGATCGATGGATCAAACCAAAAAATATTTGGCGCGGAGCTTTTATTTTTTATTGTATCAGTTTATTAAATTGAAATATGTTCAGGTCGAACTGGTATTCATCGCTCACACCACCCAGGCGACCGAGGTAACCGAAGATGAGTTTTTTCATAAAGGGGAATCCGGTGGAACTTATATTAGCAGTGGTTATGAAAAAGCGCTTCAGATTATCGAAGAGCGCTATCCTCCGTCCCGGTGGAACATTTATGCCTTTCATTGCAGTGACGGGGACAATTGGGAAGAAGACAATTCCAAAGCCGTTGAATTAGCCGGGAAATTATGTGAGGTTTGCAATTTATTCGGTTATGGGGAAGTGTTGACCGGTTCCAGTACTATCCGGCGTTTGTACCGGGAGCAAATTAAGGCTCCAAATTTAGCGTTGATTTCCATTTCCGGACGGGAGGATATTTGGCCGGCGCTACGTGACATGCTTGAAAAGGAAGAGGAGTAGGCATAAAGAGTAAAGAATAAAGGGTGAAGATTAAAGATTGAAGAGAAATCCGCGGATTGGGATTGAAGTATACCCCGAATCATTCTTGGATAAAAAAGGATTGACTTAAGAGTAGAAAGTTAGTGAAGGGTGAAATTGAGATGGCTGAGTTTACCATTAAGGAATTAGAGGTTTGGAATGAACGGATTGAGGTTTTGGCCCGGGAAAAAGGGCTAAATTTTTATTTCCAGGAATATGAGATCTGTTCGTATGAAGAAATGTTAGGATATGAGGCTTATACCGGTATGCCCAGCCATTATCCGCATTGGAGTTTCGGTAAAGCCTTCGAACGGCTCCATACTTTCTACCGGTATAACTTAACCGGATTACCGTATGAGATGGTTATCAATTCTGATCCGTGTTTGGCGTATTTAATGCGTGACAACACCTTGCTGCTTCAGATTTTGACAATGTCTCACGTATATGGGCATAACGATTTTTTCAAAAATAATCGTCTTTTTAAGACCACCCGTCCCGAATTAACCGTGGAAACCTTTAAAAATCACGCTGGAAGGATTCGAGACTATATTCAGGACCCCAGTATTGGTTACCATAAAGTGGAACGGATTTTAGACGCGGCTCATGCAATCCGGTACCAGACCAACCGGGCTATTGGGATGAAACGGTTATCGGCGGCCGAGCAAAAAGAGCGACTGCTTACTGAATATCGCCGTAAAATACAGCCTGCGCCCTTTGGAATGCCCGTCAAGGAAGAATCCCCGCCCGACTTATCCAAAATACCGTTGGAACCGGAATTCGATATACTGGCATTTTTAATTGAATACAGCCAATTGGAAGAGTGGGAACGGGATTTGTTATCGATTGTCCGGACCGAAACCGAATATTTTCTGCCGCAGATTGAAACCAAAATCCTCAATGAAGGCTGGGCCAGTTACTGGCATTATCATATTTTACAAGAGTTAAATCTCCCGGCCGATCTCCATTTAGAGTTTTTAAAACGCCATCATCAGGTGATTCGCCCTCATCCCGGCAGTTTAAATCCTTATCACTTGGGATTTACAATATTATGCGATCTGGAAAAAAGTTTCGGGAGAGAAAAAGTTTTTGAGGTCCGCCAGATCGAATGCGATCGTTCCTTGATAAGGCGTTATTTAACCCAGGCGCTTTGTGAGGAATTGCATTTATTTGAATATTTTGCCGGTGAGAATCAAATTGAAGTCACCGAAATAGCCGATGAAACCGGCTGGAAAAAAATCCGGGAAACTTTGAGCGCCATGGTAGGGCTGGGTTCAATCCCGGTGATTGCCGTCAAGGAGATTTCTCCCAAAGATCGGAGTTTATTACTGATGCATGAATGGGACGGCCGGGATTTGGAAATGACTTATGCCGGAGAGACATTAAAGTATCTGGTGGAACTATGGGGGCGACCGGTGGAATTATTAACCAAGGTCAAAGGAAAGGAAAAGAAGCTGATTTGCCATGAGAATAAGAAGATAACGGTAGTGGATTAAAATTTTATCCATTGATCGTTTTATTTGTCAAAGTCTTACTTGATTTACTTGTTTAAATATAATATTATTAAGACAACTTTATGGAATGTAAGCGGTTACACAAATCAATTATTTCCGGTGAATGATGGCGAAAGGAGTCAAAACAATAATGAAGGAAGACGCCGCCCTTATTAAGTGGGATGATTTATTTGGCCCCGAGGTTGAACCGGAGTTTCAAAAGACGTTTATTGCTCCAAAAACGCCGGTCGAAGAAGAATTAGCCCAAATCTGGGCCGGCTTGCTGAATTTTGACCGAATCAGTACCGACGATAATTTTTTGGAATTGGGCGGGAACTCGCTACTAGCAATCCAGTTGATTCAAAGGATAAATGATAGTTTTCAAGTCGAGTTGTCATTAAAGGATATGATTGATCAACAAATTACCGTGGCGCGTTTAGCCGAAAAAATCGAGGGTTTGATCCTGGAAGAAGCCGATCCGCAAGAAATCGAACAGATACTCAATGACTTGGAAGGTAAATCCGATGAGGAAATCAAGGATCTGCTTGCGGTAATTCAGCAAAACAAAGCGGCCGGGCGATCCCTTTAATGATAAGATCCGCGATAATATTTCTGAATTTCCCGGCTTCGTCCGGGGATAATTCATTTTTCCCATAAACTGAATGAATGATTTCGGATAGACTAGTCCGGCTGTTTAGACGTAAAATTATTTCTCGGGACATTCCTTGAAATTGAAATACCAGTCCGTTCCCGCTTACAAAACAAATGTGAGTCCGATTATCGCGTAATTTCATAGCCGGAGAAAAATTAAGGGTTATATCAGTCCCGGCGATAACTTGATCCGCTAGAGCACAATCCCGGTAAAGGGCTTGATAATACTCTTTGCTAAATATGGGTTCGGAACAGTCCTTTTTTTCTAGTTCCGCCAGACAAAACAAGAAGGATATTCGCCCCATATGCAACGGCCATAACAGTTCAATTTCCCGGAATGAGTGTAGATCATAAATATGACGCCATGATTGATAGCGGGTTTTAAAATAATCGGTCCCCCGCGAATGAGGAAAATGATAATTGGCGGCGTTAGGTTGGTAGATATAGGTTACTCCCATCTTGCTCATTCGATAGCCGAGTTCAGTGTCCTGGGCGCGCCATTGATATTTACCGCAAAAGCTTTCATCAAATCCGCCGAGCTTAAGTACATCATCCCGCCATACCGCAATATTTCCGGTCGCAAAATTTAACCATGAAAGAGGCGTGGTTCCAGGTAGCGGAAATGAAAAAAAGGGAATCAATTTCATGATCTCCTCTTCATAATAATGCATTTTTTTACCAAACAGGGAATTGGCGGGGTCCGCGTCGCTTTCCCGGTCATATTCATATCTGGTTCCAATCACGGCTTTACCCGGCCCGGACGATTGATAGTGATTATTAATGTAATCCCGCTCGACCAGCCGGTCATCGTCCAAAAAAATGACTACCCGTCCCTGGGCCTCTTTTAGCCCGATATTTCGTGCTTTGGCCGCTTTTAAATTCCGGTCGTTCCGTAAATAACGTAACCGATAATCAGTTGTTAAATTTCGAATCATTTCTCCGGTCTCATCGTCGGAACAATCATCAATTACAACTACTTCATACTCGGGAGCATTTTTTTGACCGATAAGTGATATTAATGTTTTATTTAGTGAGTTACACTTGTTATAAGTCGGCATCACAATACTAACGTCCATTTTTCCTCCAAAACAGTCATAAAGCTTTCAGGGATTGGGGGATAGCGATGGATTGAGGAAATGAAAGTTATATACCGAGTTGCATTCAAGCTCTTATTAGTATTTGAATGCAACTCGATAGTTGATACTGTTTAATGGGAAATATTGCTTTTGACATACTCAATCAATCCGCCGGCCTTGATCAATTCTTGCATAAACGGGGGAAAGGGAACGGCCTGATAGGTTTCGCCGGTTGTTAAATCGGTAATTTTACCGTTATTTAAATCCACTTCGACCTGGTTTCCGGCGGCGATGGACTGGCTGGCCTCGGGCGATTCCAAAATCGGCAGGCCGATGTTGATCGAATTCCGGTAAAAAATACTGGCAAAGGAAGCGGCGATGACACAAGAGATCCCGGCGGCTTTAATTGCTATGGGGGCATGTTCCCGTGAGCTGCCGCAGCCAAAATTCTTTCCAGCCACGATGATATCACCCGGTTTGATCTTTCCGGCAAAGGTGGGGTCGGCGTCTTCCATGCAATGGACCGCTAATTCCTTTGGTTCGCTGGTGTTTAAATATCGGGCCGGTATGATTAGATCTGTATCGATATCGTTACCGAACCGCCAGACATTTCCGTGTAAAATATTTTCGCTCATTTCACTCCAACCTCCTCAGGACCGGCCAGTTTCCCGGCAATAGCCGAAGCGGCAGCCACGGCGGGACCGGCCAAATATACTTCACTTTCGGGATGACCCATCCGGCCCACAAAATTACGATTGGTGGTCGCCACGGCCCGTTCGCCTTTGGCGAGGATTCCCATATGTCCACCCAAACATGGGCCGCAGGTCGGGGTGGAAATCGCGGCGCCGGCATCCAGGAAAATTTCAAACAAGCCTTCGCGCATCGCTTGCCGCCATATTTCCTGGGTCCCGGGGATTACGATTAAACGCGTATTGGAATTAACTTTATGACCTTTTAATACCAGCGCGGCCTCCCGGAGATCTTCGATCCGGCCGTTGGTGCATGATCCGATGATCGATTGATCGATGGCAACATTGCCGCATTCCGAAAGCGGTTTGGCGTTTTCCGGCAGATGAGGGAAGGAGACCTGCGGTTCCAATTTAGATATATCCCATTCATACACCTTGCTGTATGAGGCGTCCGGATCGCTTTCGTAAACCGTGTAAGACCGTTTGGCTTTTGGTTTGATATATTCGGCGGTCTTGGAGTCAACCGCGAAGATCCCATTCTTGCCACCGGCTTCGATCGCCATGTTGGCCATGGTAAAACGGCCGTCCATGGAAAGCGCGGCAATCGTTTCCCCGGTAAATTCCATGGACTGATATAAGGCTCCGTCGACTCCGATTTTACCAATCGTAAACAGGATTAAGTCTTTTCCCCCGACCCAGCGCGGTAAATTTCCATAATAGATAAATTTAATGCTTTCCGGGACTTTAAACCAGACTTCGCCGGTAGCCATTGCCGCGGCTAAATCGGTGCTGCCCACTCCGGTCGAAAAAGCCCCCAGGGCGCCGTAAGTGCATGTATGCGAATCGGCCCCGATGACCAGATCTCCAGGCAGGACCAACCCTTTTTCCGGTAGCAGGCAATGTTCGACACCCATTGCGCCAACCTCGAAATAATTAACAATTCCGTAACGGTGGGCGAATTCCCGGACTATTTTTACTTGCTCGGCTGATTTGATATCTTTGTTTGGGGTAAAATGGTCGGGAACCAACGCGATCTTTTCCCGGTCGAATACCTGCTTCACTCCGATTTTAGAAAATTCCTTGATTGCCACCGGGGCGGTGATATCGTTTCCCAGCGCCAAATCCAGTTTCGCTTTAATTAATTCTCCCGCTGTCACCAACTTTTTACCGGAATGTACCGCCAGGATTTTTTGGGTAATCGTCATTCCCATTTTGGTTCACCTCTTTGATATGATTGTCTGATAGTTAGTATAAACTAAATCTTTTCGTAAGTCAAGAATAAAATTCCGTTATCTTCTCATAAATTCTCCTAAATTCTGAAATAAGGATATGTTTAATGTTAACCGTAATCAGATTGGAAAATCGGATTTCTTTCCTAAATTTACCACTAAAAAAGGAGCTGCCCTAAAAAAGGTAATAAACAAGTACTTTTCGACAGCTCCTTGATTTAAACCTCGATCCGGCAAGTACATTTAAATTTTCTTGAAATACAAAGAAAGATTTGCCGGATCGGGTTTATCTACTGAATCCGGCAAGTCCCTATTTAGAAAGATTTTTAAGTTACTTGCCGGATTCAGGTTAAAAATATGGATTGATATATTTTAATTGAATTGCACCGAAGCGGTGGGAATAACTCCCTTAATCCCTTTCACCACAAATTCCATGGCACAATGAGGGCAGGTCACCAATTGGCGGCGTTCGTTCAGAGGAATAAACATCGGGCCTTCACAGCGCCGGCAGAGAATGATAACCCGGTCGTCTTTATTATTTGCAGGTTGTGAAGTATCATAAATCATATCACCAATAAATTCAGGCATCATTACATATCCGCAAGTCGGACAAGTATAGAATGAACTGGAACGGGAAATTGGAATGAGCGGAATAAAGAACAGCGATAAAAAATTACGGACGGTGTTTTCCTGAAAATTACGAATATCATTGCAACGAGGACAGTGATGACGTAAAGTTCCTTTCCCCGGTTTCTTTAAGGGACTGATTCCGAAGATTAAAAACATTCAAGACACCTCATACTAGGAAATAATTTCACGGTCAATTTTAATAATAACCTATTTTTATTTCCAATGCAATTGTTATTGAAATAATATAGCAAAAGCATATGACGTATAGTTTATGGCAGATTTTAAATTACCGATACAAAAGGATATTTGATTCCGGGTGTCGAAGTAATCACCAGGTTCGGAGTAATCAGATCAAGGATTATACAGAGGTGAATATAGTTTGATTCAATTTCAAAACGTATCTAA
>JBJKPO010000195.1:0-8467 GCA_046706235.1 Bacillota bacterium
GTGTAAAAATGGCTAAGGGAAGAACAGTTGAACAAAAACAACAGTTTGTAGAAGCATTAACTCGTTCGGCAGTTCAAATATTAAACGTTAAAGAAGAATGGGTTACAGTATTGATCGATGAGTATGAACGAGAAAATTGGGCTACAGGAGGAACTCTTCATTCAATTAAATATGGTGAAGGGTTTGGTTTGGAAAGTAAATCAACAGAAAAAGTATAAGATTTTAAGAGAAGTTAAGATGAATGGTATTACCGAAATTTAAATAGTTTAGTATTTAGATTGGCCATCCTTGGCTGTTGAGGTGGGTAGGAGACGTCGGAGAGCCGTTCCTGCTTGCGGGGCTCGGATAGTCAAAGAAAGTTAATTCGAAGAAGCAGTCAATCATGAAGTTTTTCAATAAAGTATACTCATGAAGTCGTCTTACCCACATTTTCAAAACCAAGTCCACGTCGTGACTAGGTTTTGAAAACGGATTTGATAGTGTATCATTTAAAATGTAAGGAAAAAGGCTAATCCGTTCTGGCCGCAAAAAGAATAAAGGATCGTCGGCAGATATTTCGGAATTAATTACACAAACTAAATGTGCCGGCTGCCATAGGTGTGTGAAGTTTGAAGAGTGTAGGGTAAAATTTAAACTGTTGATAGTTTTTTGTCCCTGCTGTTTTCATTTCTATTTTTATGATAAACTAAATTGAGAAGCATTTGGGGGTGGGTATTTTGAATACCGCAAGATTTACGGAACTAAATAGCGAACTTACCCGAATGGTTGGCACTATTATCGAGAAATATAATCCTGAAAAAATCATTCTGTTTGGTTCTACCGCAAAAGGGAACGTTAATGAATGGAGCGATCTCGATCTAATGGTAATTAAGGATACCGATAAATCTTTCTACGAACGGTTGGAAGAAATCGTTGAAATTGCTCAGCCGAATATCGGCGCTGATATTATTGTATATACACCGGAAGAAGCCGAACAAATGAAGGAAGACTTTTTTTTTAAAGAAGAAATTATCAACAAAGGGAAGGTGCTCTTTAGTGCCGGACAATAAATGGATTAGTTTTGTAATGGATGATCTTGACTCGGCTGAAATTATGATGCGGGAGAAGAAGTTCAACAATGTATGCTACTTTTCTCACCAGGCAGTGGAAAAAGTCTTAAAAGCTTTTCTGGAACATAATAAAGTTAATCCTCCGCCAATTCATAACCTAATCGATCTGCTCAAGCAATGTGGAAATATTAATGAGGAGATTCTAACGTTATTACCAAAAGTAAGAATTCTAAACCAGTTCTATATCCCCACCAGATATCCGGTAGCGCCCGTAGGCTCTACTCCTAAAGGTATGCCGGACCAAGCACTTGCGGAAAAAGCGCTTGAATATGCTAAAGAAATAGTTAATTTCGTAAAAACTCAAATGAATTAGAAAAAAGTGTTTTCTTTTGGTGGCTGCCCTCCTTGGGCAGCCTTCAAATTTGGGCCGACTGCACAGACAACAATGCGATTACTACCTTTGTTTTCGTTCATGCCCCCGCCGGAAATACCAAAAGAGTAAAACGCCGGTTAAGGCGGCAAAACCCAAGCGATAAGGTTCGGGGATGATTTTGGCGCTGATTGTGCTTAAAAATCCCTCAATTAAGGCCGCGATTACAAACAGCAACAGGGTGGCGAACATCAGCTTCATTGCCCGGGGGCCCCGGACTCGCAAAGCGTCGGACCGGCTCAGTTCTTTCGGGAAAAAGACGGCTCCGGCTAGCGTAAGTCCGGCGGCGGCCGATAATCCAATGGCGGTAAGTTCGATAACGCCGTGAGGTAAAATCATTGCCCAAAAGGATAATAGGTAGCCCCGGTTAAAAAAGGCCGCCGACAAGACTCCGAGCATCAGGCCGTTAAATAAAATAACATAAATGGTTAATGCGCCCAGGGTCATGCCGCCGGCAAAAGCGCCAGCCGCGACCTGGATGTTGTTAATCATAATCCGGGATGAAAGGACCGGCTTTTGGAGCAACGGTTCATTAAACCAAGTATCGGATTGATAGCTTTCAATATAACGATCCGGCTTAAAGTTTCCCGGCAACAGCGCGGTAACGGCCTTGGGACCGGCCAGGTAGCCGAAAAACCCTAAAGCCCATCCTAAAAGAAGCAATAGGAAACTAAAAAGGATCGCCCGCCGGTTTTGGCGGACCAAGCCGGGGAACTCGGCCGTAAATAGTTTTTTTAATTGGTTCCAGGTGGTTTTTTCGTTCCGGTAAATTTGATGATAGGCTTGGCCCGCCAAATCATTCAGAAAATAAATTAGATCGTCCGGTAAAGACTGTGTTTTAGCGAGCGAGAGATCGCTGATCACTTGTTGATAGAGTACTCCCAGTTCGAACAACTCTTCCTTGGTTAAGGTTTTAAGCTTGGACCGGGAGGCTTTGTCCAGTAATATTTTCAGCCTGTTCCAGCGTGCTTGCCTGATCCGGATAAAAGGAACACTCAAGGATTGAATTCTCCTTTGTATACTGCTTTGAATTAGGTTTTTTCACAACGCTGTTAGGAGGAAAAAATGACGGATATTCACAAAATTGTAATCCCGGAAAATGTGGAGCTTAGTTACGAAATTGCCGGTATCGGCTCCCGTTTCGTCGCATTACTGATTGACATGACGATTCAGGCATTGATACTGGTTGGGTTGATTACCGCCCTGGAATTGATTGGAATTGATAAAGCCGCCCGGTTCGTTCCCGGTATAACCAAAGGGTTTATCGTTTCCATCATTTTGATTGTTTCGGGAGTCGTTATCTTCGGATATCATATTATTTTGGAAACGTCTCTAAACGGCCAGACCGCCGGCAAAATGGCGCTACATATCCGGGTTTGCAAGGAACTGGGGGGCCGGCTGACTTTTTGGGATGTTTTGTTGCGTAATTTTATCCGTTTTATCGATATGTTTCCGTTTTATTGTTATCTAGTGGGCATAGTGGTGATGTTTTTAAATAAAAAATCGAAACGCCTCGGCGACTTCGCCGCCGGCACCATTGTGGTCAAGGAACTGTCCCGCCGCAACCTGGAACAGTTTCTAGCGAACACTCAATTGCCAGGCGCCGGGGTGAGTCAGGAACCGTTTATGGCCCAATACCCATGGATTCAATCGGTTTTAACGGTTATTACCCAGCAAGATTACTTTTTAATGAAAGATCTCCATTCCCGGAGGCGTGAACTTACTAATTTCAAAGACCTGGCCGCCATGATTATCCAAAAGATCATTGTCAAAGCTTTATCGGCGGAGACACCCGTACTTGATCCCGGTGAAATCGAGGCTGTCTTGGCTGATATGATCCTGGCCTATGAAAAGACTTTCCTTTTAAAATTACAAATTACAGATTAAAGATTGCAAATTACAAATAACGGTTTTACTATACATCGTTAACGGTTTTCGACATTAGTAAACCATTTGTCGTCGAATGGATAGGGAGTGTAGGAGTCGATATATTCCAAAGCTTCGCTTACCGTACCGGCGACGAAAAATAAATCCCGCGACTCCGGCTTGGCGAAGTCCTGTCCGATAATTACCGCGAATTGCTCCAATAGTTTATCGTAAAAATTATTCGCATTTAAAATAACCACCGGTTTGTTATGATACTTTAACTGTTTCAGGGCGATTATCTCCAGTATTTCCTCCAGGGTCCCGAAACCTCCCGGCAGGGCGATAAAAGCATCGGATCGGGCGTCCATCATTGCTTTCCGCTCTCGCAGTCCCTCGGTGACGATTAATTCGTCGCAATATTTATAAACAATCCCCGGCAAATTGAGGGCCCTGGGAATTACCCCGATTACCTGGCCCTTTGACTCATGGACCGCCTTGGCGACCGCGCCCATTAAACCAATCATGCCGCCTCCGAAAAGGAACCGGTCCTCCCGCTTGGCAATAGCATTTCCCAGCTCCGCCGCTAATTGAAAGTAGACTTGATCAATCGCGCAACTGGATGAACTATAAACGCAGATGGTTTGATTCATGAAGATCTCCTTTTATAAATTGCAGATTAAAGATTTGATTATTTTTGTATTGGTTATTGGCGCAAATCGTAACGGATATGATAACTTTAGGTTTTTCACATCACTTTTAGTTTAGCAGAAATAACGGATTAAAACAAGGGAATGGGTATGGATTAAGCCGGAGAACCGTTAATGTTGTTGATGTAACAACTTTTACCGGTTTTTTGTTTACTCGTCATAACACGTGGGACGTTATTGGAACATAATATAAAGCAGTTCCCGCAATATTGCATTAAGCATTATTGCCGAGAAAGGAGCATTAAAATGGTTAACTTTTACCGGATCGGTCCGGCCGGGGGTCAGGGCGGGCAAGTGATTTTTGATGATATAGAAAATTGCATTCCGTTACGGACCCCGATTACTAAAATAGCAATCAATGCAGGAGAAGTAGTCGACTCCATCGCGGTTTATTACGGAGACACCGCCATGCCGCGCCATGGAGGAACCGGCGGTACGTCATACACAGTCATTTTTGATCCCGGCGATTATCTGGTCCAAGTCAGTGGAATTTACGGCCAATATTTCGGGGCGGTCCAAATCGGGCAGGTTACTTTTAAAAGCCATGATGGGAAGATATATGGTCCGTTTGGCGAGGCGAATGTTACCGGAAAAGCGTTCTTTTCATTTCCCTCACAATCAAACGAAGCATTAATCGCGTTTTTCGGTGCGACTTTTAGCCATTCCGACGGGTCAACTTTCTTAAGTTCACTTGGCGTTTACTCGGAGAAAATCTATGCCCGGAAATTGGGGGAAGCCGGAGGCCAAACGGGAGGGACCCCCTTTGACGATATGGAGATCGGTGTTCCGCCACAGGCCCCGATCAGCCAAATGCGAATTGGTGCCGGGGATGTTATTGATTCGATTCAAGTATCTTATGGGAGTACAACTCTGCCCAAACATGGCGGAAGCGGCGGCGGGGGAAATATTATCAATATCATGGCCAATGATTATATCACCGAAATATCCGGGTTTTACGGCCAATATTTCGGCGCGGTCCAAATCGGTCAGCTTACCGTTAAAACCAATCTGGGAATGACTTACGGGCCGTTCGGCAATGCAGCGGTTACCGACAAGACTGCCTTTAGCCTGGCGGCGGCCGGCAATGAAGAGATCGTAGCCTTATACGGCTCAACCTTCACCCATAGTGACGGTACTAATTACCTCAGTTCATTGGGCGCTTATACCGGGAAAGTATACTCCCAAATAATAGGCCCGGCTGGAGGCCAAACCGGGCAGGTTCCTTTTGATGATTTTGTTAGCGGGATACCGCCGCAGACTCCCATCACCAGGATTGTGGTTAATTCGAAAGATGTTATTGACGCCATCCAGGTATTTTACGGGGACATTGCTTTGCCCAAACATGGGGACAACGAAGGCAGCCCGTCAATCATCAATCTGGTCTGCGGCGACTATATCACTGAAATCTCCGGTGTTTACGGAGATTATTTTGGAGCGATCCAAATCAGCCAATTGACTTTTAAAACACACCTCGGAAAAGTATACGGCCCCTTCGGCACTGGAGAATTCGTTACCAATCCGATACCTTTCACGCTAAAAACCACCACCGGTACCCAACAGTTTATCGCTCTTTTCGGATCAACCTTTGTGCATACCGATGGAACACATTATGTTTGCTCCCTTGGCGGATATATTTTATAAAGCGCTTTGAATTAGTTTTCGTCTTAACCGCGGGTTGGAAGTAAAAACCGTCTCCTTTTTTGGGGAGGCGGTTTTTGCTAATCCTTTTCTTCGAAAACAGGTAAACTTTCATTAAAAGGAGGAGATCGTCGCGGCCCTGGAGAGCACCGATGCGGCGATCTTATTGATCTCCAAAGAGTTCCTGGCGTCCGAGTTTATCCGAAACGAGGAAGCGCCGCGCTTATTTAAAGCGGCTGAGGAAAGAGGAACCAAGCTCCTAGCCACCGGTCCATATATAATTTATGGAAGCAGGTCTTGGATTATTTTGACGCCTTCCTGATTGGGTTAACCGCTACGCTGGATAAACGGACCTTTGCTTTCTTTCATGAGAATGTGGTCAGCGAATATGCCCATGAACAGGCAGTCGCCGATGGCGTAAATGTCGGCCATGATGTCTATATCATTAAAACCGAGATTTCTCGGAGAGGCAGCACCATCTGGCGTGGGGAGTATGTGGATAAGCGGGAAAGGCTGACCAGGAGAACCCGGTGGGAACAGATGGATGAGGACTTCACTTAGGTAAGCAACTAGATCGGAATGTGGTGAATCCGAGCCAGATCCGTAACATTATCCGAACATTTAAAGAACGGCTGCCGGAGATCTTTCCCGGCCGGGATGAGGTTCCCAAGACCCTAATCTTCGCCAAAACCGACAGCCACGCTGACGATATCATTCAAATCGTCCGTGAGGAATTCGGTGAAGCCAATCATTTTTGCAAGAAAATCACTTACCGGATCGATGATGACCCCAAGACGGTTTTGTCTCAGTTTCGCAATGATTATTATCCGCGAATCGCGGTTACGGTGGATATGATTGCCACCGGGACGGATGTAAGACCTTTGGAATGCTTGATTTTCATGCGGGATGTCAAGAGCCGGAATTATTTCGAACAAATGAAAGGGCGCGGCACTCGTACCATCAAGTATGACGATCTCTTAAAAGTAACTCTACCAAGACGAGAGAACTTAAGCAGATGGTGCGGAAAGATTTTTATGGTTTAATCATAAGAGACAGCGGCGGCTAAGACCTGGCCGCCGCTGGGAAGTCTATCCAACTTCTTTGTTTTTAATGTTGCTGTAATACTTTCAAGTTGATATTGAGCGCGATTACCGGATAATTTTTACTAATGGTTGTATTATCGCCAAGCTGGCCGCATCCATTATAGCCCCAGGACCAGACCGTGCCGTCGCGTTTTAAGGCGACCGAATGGTTGTATCCTCCGCGAACCGCGATCACATCGTCCGAATATTGAACTTGCACCCGGACCGGCTTATTGACAACGGTATTATCGCCCAATTGGCCGAAAGTATTGTTCCCCCAACTCCAAACCGTGGTGTCTTTTTTTAAAGCAAGCGTAAAACAGCCCTGATTGGCGATGGTTGGTTCGGGTAAACGGCCGATTTTGATATTTTTCACTTGAATAACGTTTAAGCTATGGGAACCAAAAAAGCCAATCCCTAACTGGCCAAAATAATTATCGCCGCAGGCCCAAATCGATCCGTCGGATTTGGCGGCCAGGGTATGCGAGTAACCAGCGGCAATGCTGGTCACATCCGACAAATTCAAGACTTGAACCGGTTCATCCCTTAAATAATTAGTACCGTCACCAAGTTGTCCTCCATTTGCCCCGCAGGCCCAGAGCGTCCGATCTGACTTTAGGAAAAGGGAATGATGTCCCCCGCCCGCAATCGCAATGATATTAGTGACAATATGTACTTGAACCGGCACATTGGGGTCGACATGATCGTGATTGCCAATCTGACCTTCATGGTTCTCGCCCCAGGCCCAAACCGTACCATCGGATTTTAAGGCCAGACTATGATATCCTCCGGCCGCGATCGCCACCACATCGGTTAAACCCACCACCTGAACCGGCGATGGTTGTAATAACTCGTATACACCATTGCCGAGTTCGCCTTCCAGATTGCCGCCCCACGCAAGGACTGTGCCGTCTGATTTCAAGGCCAGGGAATGATATCCTCCGGCGGCTATGGCGACAATATCATTAAGGCCCGGAACCTGGGTTGGAACAAGGTGGTCCACGCGAGTGCCGTCGCCAAGTTGACCGGCGGCATTCTCACCCCAACCCCAGACGGTACCGTCTGATTTTAGGGCCAAGGAATGCAGATACCCCGCTTCAAGTGCAATAATGTTCGTCAAAACCTGAGTGGTGACGGGAATGTTACTATCTTCGGTGGTATTGTTACCGAGTTGCCCCTTACTGTTAGTTCCCCAAGCAACCACGGTTCCGTCGGCTTTCAACGCCAGTGAATGTCCGCCGTCCGCGGCCACGGTTAAGGCATCGGACAGATTTAAAGTAGTTACCGGCAGGTTACGGTTTTCGTAATATCCGTCACCAAGCGTGCCGACTAAACCCAAACCCCAGCTCCGGATAGTTTGGTTCGCCATCAGGGCCAGTGAAGATATCTGAGCGGCCGCTACTACCTGCCTGGGTGTATACCCGAGGTTCAGAGAAGAAATAAAAACAGGCGTTGTTTGCGGATCACCGGCGGGGATGGCGAGTTGGCCGTAATCGTTTTTCCCCCAGGTCCTTATGGAACCGTCAAACCGGACCGCCAGTGAAAAATAATAGCCGCCGCAAACGGAAATTACCTCGCGGGTATATTTGACTTGCACCGGAGAAGTCCGGCGGGTTGTGGTACCATCACCCAATTGGCCGTTATCGTTTTTGCCCCATGTCCAGAACGTCCCGTCCGATTTTACCGCGAACGAAT
>JBJKPO010000196.1:0-9523 GCA_046706235.1 Bacillota bacterium
GATTTATACTCGGCGAACTGGAATTATCAACCGGGGTGATTGCAAGATGAACCGTCCGGCTCAAATCGTGGCCGTCATTCCGGCTGCCGGCAGCGGCCGCCGGATGAACGCGAATATCAATAAAATATGGCTGCCGCTTGGCGGGCAAAGTATTTTGGCCCATACTTTAAAGGTTTTTCGAGAGTCGTGCTCCATCGATCATATTGTATTGGCGGCTAACCAGGAGGAAATGCCGGAGTTCGAAAGATTTATTTTAACTAACTACGGCGCAGCGGCAACGGGTCCGGAGATTTCCCTCGTGGCCGGGGGCACGGAACGGTGGCAGTCGGTGGCCAATGCCCTGCGGTTTCTGAAATCCTGGCCGGATTGGACGGACGGGACGGAAAGGTTGGTCGTGATTCATGACGCGGCACCGGCGTTGTTAACCAATGGATTGCTGGAAAGAGCGCTCCACGCCGGATTGGAATACAAAGCAATCGGCGTGGGGGTGCCGGTGAAAGACACCATCAAGCAGGTTGATGCCGGCGGATTGGTAACGGCGACCCCGGACCGTTCCCGGTTATGGGCCATTCAAACTCCGCAAGTGTTTGACTTTGATTTGATTCTAAATTGTTATGAAAAGATTGCCGGACTGTCACTCAATTTTTCCGACGACTGCGGGGTGGTCGAGTATTGCGGCCACCCGGTAAAGTTGATTGAAGGTTCTTATGAAAACCTGAAGATAACGAGTGCGGAGGATTTGATTATCGCCGGGGCAATTTTAAGGGCGCGCGGTTATGAAGGAGGAGACGCAATGCGTATTGGGCAACGGTATGACGTGCACCGGCTGGTTCCGGGCCGGTTATTGATATTGGGCGGGATTACGATCCCTTACGAAATGGGATTATTGGGCCACTCCGACGCGGATGTCTTAGTACACGCCATAATGGATGCGTTATTAGGAGCAGTGAGGAGCGGAGACATCGGCCGGCATTTCCCGGATAACGATCCGGCTTACCAGGATGCCAGAAGTACTGACTTATTAAAGCGAGTGACGCAAATTGTCGCCAGTTCGGGTTATCAAGTCGAAAACATCGATGCCACGATTATTGCCGAACGTCCCAAGCTGGCCGGTTATATACCCGAAATGCGGCATAATCTGGCGAAAATTGTTGGAATCGATAGCGGCAATATCAGTATCAAGGCCACCACCACCGAGGGATTGGGATTTACCGGCCGCGGCGAGGGGATTGCAGCAATGGCGGTGGTATTGCTGAAGAAGAGTTAAAGGCCTTTTGGTTGAGTTTCGTAAATAGGTTTCTGTAAAAAATAAATATGCTATGAAAAGGTCTTTATCCTACGAATGATTTGTGAAGTGGAAATCCCTTGGACTAAAGGAATAAATACCACTTTAACACCAAGACGTTCCAAAACCGGTTTTTCGGGCAAGCTTTCCAAACAATAATCGCCGCCTTTTATATAGATACGGGGCCTGATCCTTTCCAATAAACCGGCGGCGGTGTCATCATCAAAAACTGTTACGAAATCAACCGGCTCCAGTGCGGATAATAAAGCGCAACGGTCGTCCTGGCTGATAATCGGGCGCGAGGCGCCTTTCAAGGTTCTGACCGACCGATCGCTATTGATTCCAACCACCAGGATGTCCCCCCATTTCTTGGCTTCCCGGAAAGTCTGCAAATGTCCCACATGAATTAGATCGAAGCAGCCGTTGGTGAGAACGACATCTATGTTTTGTTGATGCCAGTTGGCGGCATATTGCTCCAAATCTTCATACGCCAACAATGTCGCCATATAATACATCCTTTCGAAATTCCCAAGATTACAAGATTAATAAAACCTGCGATGAGATTGCCCCGGAATTGCAAAGAACGGGTAAGTATGAAAATATCCGTATAAGTATATGTCATTACGATTTTGAATATTATTGATTTAACCGGTATTAAACCGAGTGAATCTTTATCTTTTAGTATTATTTCATGGAGGTGATTAATTTGTGTCGGAATGGGCTCGATTTTGGAGGCGAATTGCGCTTTTGGACACAAATCATGGGCGATCACGCCAGATTTATCAAAGGTTCGCTTCATCCCGAACAAACTAATTCGAACCTGATTGCGAATAATTTTATGCAAATTTTTGACCGGTTTTACGAACGGGTCTCAAGAACGGATGAAATAAAGGAACCGGATGGCTTAATTGAGGATATTAGCGCCGCAATCATCAGTTTGCGGGAATTTAAACGGGAATTACTAGCGGCCGGCTTACAAAATCCTTCGGTCACTTCCCTGGCACCGACTTTTTACAATCATATGCTAAATGAATTAGAGGCCTTTTTAAGGGTATTGTCGGTTTATCAGCCGGGAAAGACATTTGAGGAGAGTATTTTGGGGGAGCATTTGTTATGGGTATTGGACGCGGCGGGGCACGCGGCTATTTTATGCAGCGACCTCGACAAGGTGGAATCCAAGTTACGTGAAGAAACTAAATTATTTGAAACTAATTTCAATCAATTATATCTAAAAACGGTGGAGATTGCCGGTTATTTTCGCGGCAATCCTCCTTCAGTCCAACCTGTTTTGGAAAGTTTCAATTTGGAGGTGGCCAAGGCTATTCAAAAATTCATGATCTTTTTGCTGGAGTTGCGGAATGGTGTCGCTAAGCAACAGATTCCGGGGAGACTGGCTCCTTTGGAACCGGACCATATGTGGCGGGAAGAATGTTATTATTTATTGAAAATCGCGAAAGTTACGCCGAACTTGCCGAAGCTCGATTGTGATCCGGGCCGGCCACGGGTTACAGGATAATATTAAAGAGTAAAGAGTAAAGAGTAAAGAGTAAAGTGTGAAGTGTTGAAATAAAATATTGACAGGTGATCAATTTTATAGTAAAACTTAGATAATAATTAATGATTAAAAGCGGTGGGTTCAGCAAAATAGTAGATTTTCCACGCCACTTTTAATCAAACATTATATACATGGTAGAGTAGAGGCGCGAAATACATTAGTAATTCCGGGGAGGCCGGCAGGCCGTTTGAACCGGGGCCAAAGGGTGTTTCGCCGAAGCCGGGGGGTGCCGTCTTCCGGTTGGTACTGCGATTAAGAGTCCCAGTACTGTCACCCATAGGGTATCCTTGGGTGGAGAGCTATCTTGCCATCGTTGAATTTATAATTCTAAATTCAAGGTTGGTGGATGCCAATCTTTTTTTATTGGGCTGAATTAACCTTTCCTCTCTTCGCGAAAAAGTTTGCGAAAAAGAGTGAAGAGGTCGGTCAAGTTTTAAAAGAACTATAAAACAGGAGGAAATCACTATGGGCTTAAAAGTGGGTTTATTGGGAGTGGGGCCGGTCGGGGACCGGATTGTCCGAGTGCTTCGGGAACGGCGGTTTCCAATTGATGGTGAATTATTGGTAATGGCGACCAGTGAAAGGGAAGAGACCCTGGCGGGAGAAACCGTTCGAGTCCGTAAAATTGAAGCCGATCTGTTCCGGGGATTGGATCTGGTATTTTTCGCGGGCAAGGAAGGGGCCAGAGGGGCGAGCGTTCAATGGGGTAAAACCGCCGTCGAACACGGCTGCGTTGTGATTGACAACGGCGGTGATTTCCGGATGTACCCGGAGTATCCGTTGGTGGTTCCCGAAGTCAATATGGACGTAGTAACACCCGGGATCAGATATATTTGCAACCCGAATTGTTCAACCATTCAAATGGCGGTTGCCTTGGCGCCCCTGCACCGGGCGGCGCGAATCCACCGGGTGGTGGTCTCGACTTACCAGGCGGTCAGCGGTTGGGGCGAGGCGGCCATCAATCAATTGCTGAAAGAAACCGGGCAGGTCCTTTCCAATGAACCACCCGGGCACGATCCGGCCGTGTTTACCCGGCCGATTGCTTTTGATTGCATTCCACATATCGATAAGTTCACGACGAACGGTTATACCAAGGAAGAGTTGAAAATGGTCAACGAAACCCGCAAGATTTTCAACGAGCCCAAGTTGCTCATTAACCCGACTACCTTAAGAGTTCCCGTTTCCGTAGGGCATTGCGAATCAATTAACGCCGAATTCACGGGCGAGATGACCGCGGAACAGGCGATGGAAATTTTCTCTGACCCGAAGCAATCCCCCGGCGTTGTTTTAATTGATGGGTTGACGGACGATTCGGATGCTAAAGAGATTAGGAAAGATCCATTAGAACGGCAATATCCCGTAACCAGGGATTTAAATCACGACGAATAAAAGGATTCTGTTTTAGTAGGACGGGTGCGCGACGATACTACCCGTAAAAACGCGATAAATTTGTGGTGCGTTTCCGATAATCTGCGCAAGGGAGCGGCGTCCAACGCGGTCCAGATTGCGGAAGTTATGATGCAAAGAGGGCTATTGTGAAAAAGCGGCGTTATCCAACGCCGCTTTTTCACAGTTAAATGTCTAATGTCAAAGGTCGAAAGTTTATAAAAATTTAATCCTTTTAACCACTAAAAGTACCTTCTCCTTCATAATTCAAAGTCCGGGTTGTACCATCTTATTAATTACCGTATAATGTATATAGATGATGGAGGCGTATAACAATGGCGGTGAGAACTCAAGTTTATTTACCGGAAGAACTTTATAAACGATTGCAAGACCGGGCTAAGGATACGGGAAAATCAATGGCGGAACAGATCAGGGAATCCCTGGCGTTATATTTTACCGAAGTTGAGGCAAATACCCCCAAGCCGGAAGATCCTATCTGGCGGATAGCGGGTGGCGCTGAAAGTAAAGACCGCGACCTTTCTGCTCATCATGATGATTATCTTTACCCCAAAAAAGGACACTAAAGATGAAACCATTTTTTATTGATACGTCAGGCTGGTGCGCCATATACAATAAATCGGACGACAATCATAAGACGGCGGTTCCTTTTTGGACCAAAAAAGCCATGAATATTGGTATTTTATATACCAGCGATTATATAATGGATGAAACCCTTACTCTTTTTAATGTTAGAATCAACCACGCGGCGGCGGCGGAATTCGGCCGGATAGTACTTGCAAGCGAGGTAATAAAAATCATTCCGGTAACCGCTTCCCGATGGGAAGAGGCATGGAGACTGTTTATAAAATATGATGATAAGGATTTTTCCTTTACGGATTGCACCAGTTTTGCCATCATGCATGAATTAAATTTGAAAGAAGCATTTACTTTTGACAATCATTTTCTCCAGATGGGGTTTGTAAATGTGCCTTAAACTTAATATTTTATTTTCCATTGCGGATGCGGCATTGGCCTTTTTGATATAGAAACATTGCCGCCTTACCGATCATCACGTTTTGATCTCTGTGCTCTTTAAAAGAGGAACCGCAATCATTCGCAGCCTAACAGAATCTTTACGGAGGGTTGGGGAGATAATTGAATTTGTTATTTTTCGCCAAATTATAAACCATCTTTTCAACCTCCACGGAGGTTGCTTTCCTCAAGAATTTTTCGGCTTGTGATGCCCAAATTATTGCTTCACAACAACGTTCTAAATTCCCCTGCCGAATAGGTGGATGAAAAGATGCCAAATCAATTTCTTCAGGTAAATGCAAAGTAAATTCAATGTTTTTATCTTCAGATATTTTTTTAACCAAATCTGGAGACAGATGTTCAGGGCAAAAATCGGGGATATTCATATTTAATTCGATAAATGAAAGCCCTAATTCGTCACATAAATCAATTGTTTTATTAATATCAGGTAATTCAATAAGTGTTGGCATTCCAAGCTTCATTTGATTATTCCTTTTTCCAAGTAACTTCGCGCACCGTTGTTGAAACTCTTTGCGTTCTTGGCGATCTTTGCGAGATAAAAGTTTATTTTCTTTTTATTTTTGCAAGAAGTTCAGAGTTAAAAGCTTAATCTACTAATCCCCGCGAACATACCATCGTTAATTCATTAGCTATATCCGTTTCGACATCGGCGAGAGTCTTTAACAGATTTACCAGGCCGAGAAAATATTTAGCGGAGTTACGTCCTTTGATCATTCTGACCATTAAAGTACCGACCTGATGCCAGATATCAGCCGTCTCTTCCAGTCGCCCCGCTTGTGATATCAAGCCGGAGACTTGATACCGTTCGGCTAGAACGCGCAGTATCTTGGCAATTTTTTTTCGATGGAGACCAATTTCCAGGAAGAGTAAATATAAATCGGAATACGCATCACGGGTCCCATGACCGTTTTCATTTTTTAAATCGTCTATGGTAAGTTCCGAAGCAAATCTATGTATTGCGGCAAATGCGCTCCCGTTCTCGGGAGCGCCCACGAAACACCTGACGGCGTCTCCCACTACTTCCTTCCAATTGATTTTTTTTTTGTGGTCTTGGAGAATAGTAAAAGTTACACATTTGCCGCAGCCTTTCGAAAATTGATCCAGGTTGATTGTTTCCAGATTATCTGAAGAACTGGGATCGATACAATATAAAAGACGTTTCGACTCGTCCAGGCCAACGGCCAGGCAGTAGTGTCTATGATGCGTTCTTTGGTATTCCGGGTTCCATGGGCACCAATATGAATCAATATAAACGGCCGTTGGCCTTTCCCGGTTTAGTTCCGCGTTGATAATCGCCATCACTTCGGCAATCGTTCGGGTATTATGCCTTATCAATCTTATTCCATAGTATTTTTCCAAAGAAGGATAATGATTGCTGCCCGGCCAAGGGCGAACCCGCCGGCTTAATGGGATTGATTGGTCGGGTTGCCGGGATTGAAAGTCAAAACTCCAAGTATCGACAAACATAAATTCATAACCGCGTCTCCACCATACGGCAACCGAAACAATCAATTTTTCAAAACAATCCCATAATTTGTCCTGTTGAGGTTTAATCTCTAATATCATTCCGTTTTATAACAACCTCCCATATCTTGTCCGGCGCCGTTTAAAGCGCTTAAAAACCAGTGAAATTTTATTAATCTCCCCATCCGGTTTTATCGGCATAGCGATCCGTATTTTTTAATGGGTTTAACATTATTACGTTTAATCGTTAAAAATCACAAATAATTACCGGATAACTATTATTTCGGATATGCGTTTAATTAACTTTATATTATATTTTCGCGTTTATTTCCAATAAAAAAGACGGTACCTCAATTGGCGCCGCCTTTTTTTGCTAATGAATAATTGTAAACCGGCGTTACTGTTTCCCCAACTCCTCGATCAACCGTTGCTGTTCCTTGGAAATTTCCTCCAACCGTTTGATAATCTCGGCCCGGCGTTGGGCTTTGGTGTCGATTTCGGTTTCGGTTTCCGGGAGGCCGATTTGAGCCGGAAGATTGGTGGAGAAACTGGCCAGGGCTTGGGACACCGTGTTTCCAAGTAAAACTTGATTTTGATAGACCATCACGATTTTTTTCAGTTCCGCCTGACGGCTGCGTTCGGATTCGATAAACAATGGCTTGACATAGAGAATGGTTCCGTCAATCGGCACGATCAGCAAGTTGCCCCAGATGACCCGGGATTGTTGTTGGTTCCAGAGAGTAATTAATTGCGAAATGGTTTGATCCTGGTTGATCCGGCTTTCGATTTGAGCCGGGCCGTAAATATTCTGGTCTTTGGGCAGGGTATACTGGAGTAATTCACCGTAATTGGGTTGATCGCAACGGGCCACCAGCCAGGATATCAGATTTTGTTTGCTCCGGGGCGAGAATGGCTGCATCATGACAAACTCGGCCGAACGTTCTCCGGGCAGCCTTAAAGTTACGTAGTAGGGAGCGAAGGGTTCATCTTCCCCGTTCTGGTTTTGGGTGGGGACATCCCAGGAATCTTCCTTTTCATAAAAGTCTTTGGGATTGGTCATATGATATTGCAACAGCATATCACGTTGAAGCCGCAATAGATATTCCGGATAACGGAAATGCCGTAACAGATCCCGAGGTGGATTGGTTTTAAATAAATGTGGAAAAATCTTTTTCCATACATTAATGATTGGATCCGAACCGTCCACGATATAAAGGCTTACTTCGCCGGTATAGGCGTTGATTACTGCTTTCACCGAATTGCGGATATAATTGATTCCGGTATAGTTATTTATTTTCGAATAAGGATAGGCGAAGCTAATCGTATAAGCGTCCATGATCCAGAAAAGTTCCCCACCGGAGACCACCAAATAAGGATCGGGATCGTATTGGAGGAAAGGAGCCAGTTTTTGGACTCGTTCGGTAATATTGCGATACATCAGCACGCTGCTTTTGGGGGTAAGCTGGCTGGATAAAATAAAACTGGTCTCGCGGTTTTTAATCGCCATTATTAATTTATTAAACGGGTTCAGCGGGATTCCCTTAGGCCCGTGATACTCGATATTTTGATCCGTTGATGAGTCAAATTCATGTGTCCGGGTATTGACAATGACATACTGATCGGTGGATTCGCCGAAATAAATTTGGGGCTGCTTAACTTTGAGGCTGGGATATCCCGGATCGGATTCGGGCGGCAAATTTTTGGCGATAAAGATTGGTTGCCCCTGGCTGGTATATTGGTTAACGGCGTTAGCAGCGAGCCCATACCCATGGGTATATGTCAGGTTAAGATTAATCCAGCCGTGGGCCTGTTCCGGCAGTTTGCTTAGTTTAAGCTCGCGGGCGGCAAGCATCACCTGGTGCTGGCCGGTGGTTGACGGATAACGATCAATGTCCACATCGTTAAATTCATAATAGGGACCAATAGCCTGAAGCTGGTTGTATGAATGGATTAGGGGCTTATAGTCCCAAAGGCGCAAATCCGCCAGGGACTGATCTTTCATATTCAATAACGCCGATTTGTTATTTTGGGGAATAAAAGGTTGCACTTTGATTTTATCAAGGCCGTAAGCCTGACGAGTGGCGGCGATGTGCCTTTCCAGATACGGCTTTTCCATCTCATACTCATTGGGCATGACTACAAATGCTTGCACAGCCGCGGGATAAATAAAACCGATAATAAAGGAGGTCACCGCCCATAAAATCAAACTGCCCAATAAAATTTTACTGCCGCGGCGGAACAAACTAACCAGTAAAATCAGGATAACGGCGATCAATAAATAAGTTAAAGCCAAATAAGCAAACATTTTAGCATGGGCGGCGGTATAATTGATCCCGGTTAAACGGGTGGATTCCCGGTACAATAACCCGAATTTGGCTAAAGTATAACCCCAGATTTTCGCCCCGAGGAATAAAATAGAGAGGAGTGTTAAATGAATCTTGGCTTGAGGCCAGAGTTCCCAGGAGTGTCCTTGACGCCAGAAAGCCTTGGCCATGATATAAATCAGCGCGGTTCCCGCCAATCCCAAAAAAGTAATGATCACCAATAAAGTATTTAGTTGTTGGTAAAACGGATAGGTGAACAAATAATACCCCAGGTCTTTGTGAAAGGTGGGTTCGGTGATCCCCGTTTTAGCCGCGTGCAGGAATTGCTGGATGACGGTCCAATCCAATGTGAAACCGGCAGCGATAAACAACGCCAAAACAGCCGAAATAATTAATCCGGGAAGCAAAATGGTACGTTTGGAAATATTTGACCAATAACTATCAACGGCTTTGATC
>JBJKPO010000197.1:0-3018 GCA_046706235.1 Bacillota bacterium
GAATAATCCGGCAATTAATAACTCCCCTGGCGATATCGGGTAAAACGTTGTCCGTAGTGCCGCTTTCAATCATGGTGGGCGCCATGGTGGACCGAATCATGGCATTGGTAGTGCTTTTACCGGATAATACCTTTTTTACCAATGGTATCATGATCCATAAATTTGCAAAAATAAACTTTTGAATAAACATCATATGTGGTCCCAAATACTCAAAAAATTTCTTTACCGGGCCATTCATTCTAATCGGAGAGTTCGCCTTGGTCAACCGGTGTATCGCTTTCGAGAGAATACCGATCGCCGTTTCCCGTGCCGGGGTTGAAGAATGTCCTCCACTATGGTTTACGGTCAATTCAAGACTAACATATCCTTTTTCCCCGATTCCAATTAAAGCGATCGGCGCCGAAACCCCTTTCATCATCCCCTTGATGATCAGCAAGCCTTCATCCAGAGCATATTCAAATGACAGCTTTTTTTGTTTAAAATATTCCACAATATTTCCGGCTCCATTTTTACCGCCGATCTCTTCATCATGCCCAAAGGCAAGGAATATAGTCCGCTTAGGCTTAAAACCCCGTTTCAACAATTCCTCAACCGCCTCGAGAATGGCCATTAGACTACATTTATCATCCATTGTGCCCCTTCCCCAAATATATCCATCGGCGACACAACCTTGAAATGGTGAGTGAACCCATTCATCAATGTTTTTTTCATCGACGGGCACCACATCCATGTGCGCCAACATTAAAATCGGTTTCAATCCCGGCTCCGAGCCTTCCCAGGTATAGACCAGGCTTAATTCGTTTACTAATTCCCGTTTTAACGCGCGATGAACCTCCGGAAAAGCTTCTTTGAGAAATTGGTGAAATTCTAGAAATTTAAATTTACGATCCGGAGTAAGATTCTCATGAAAGATCGTTTCATAGGAAACAGCCCGGCTTAGTCTGACGGTAGCCTCCGTTGCGGCAATCGGAAAATCCGATGTAATATTGCAATCAATATCCGCTCCAAACCGTTTGGTTTTAAAAAGAAAAGCTTTAATGACCATTATCGCCAAAAGAAGCAAAATCAATAAGAGGGCTATTATCAATTCGAAGCCGGTATTCATTTTTAGATACTTCACCTCCATTATCTAAGAAGAAAATAATACAATCGGTTAATCAATATTAACAGATATCTTTTGTATCACACTATTAATCTCCGGCTATAATTTCTAAGTAAGGGTTTTTGATCATGCTTCGGTTTTAGTGGTAACATTTATTGAAAAATCGAGGGTTAATCTACAGAATAGTTTAACATATAATTCATCATTACGCCATATTTCTTTAATATATTTACATTAATGACAGTTACTGGCTACAAAATAATAAATAAAATGACAATTGTCACTTGTAATCTGGACCCTTGTCATTTTAAGCATAGCCGGAACAAACAATCCATCTATACAAGTCATTCCGTTTTAAATAACAATCCTTTATCTCGATCGTAATCCACTATGACTTTTTGCCCATCCCGGACTTCACCCTGCAGTATCAATTTTCCCAATGGCGTTTCCACTTCTTTTTGAATGGCCCGTTTTAAAGGACGAGCGCCGTAGGTAGGCTCATAACCGGCCCGAACCAAATGCTCCTTGGCGGCCCCGGTTAACTCCAGTTGAATATGCCGGTCCGCCAGCCGGTTCCGTAAATAGCCCAGGTGAATTTCCACAATTTCCTTGAGATGTTCCTCGGACAATGAATGAAATACAATGATCTCGTCAACCCGGTTTAGGAATTCCGGCCGGAAATGGCGCCTCATTTCATCGAGTACCGTTTGTTTCATCCGTTCGTAACTATCGCCGCGAAAACTGCCTTTGTACTCCAAAATTCCCTGGCTGCCGATATTGGAAGTCATGATAATAATGGTATTTTTAAAATCAACGGTCCGTCCCTGGCCGTCGGTCAGCCGGCCGTCATCCAAGATTTGCAATAATAAATTGAAAACATCATAATGGGCCTTTTCAATCTCATCAAAAAGCACCACGGCATAAGGCCTGCGCCGGATTGCTTCCGTAAGTTGCCCGCCTTCCTCGTAACCGACATATCCGGGCGGAGCCCCAATCAAACGGGCCACGGTATGTTTCTCCTGATACTCGGACATATCGATCCGCACCATGGTATTGGGATCGTCAAACAAGAATTGGGCTAACGTCCTGGCCAACTCGGTTTTACCAACTCCGGTCGGCCCTAGAAAGATAAAGGAACCAATCGGCCGGTTGGGATCCTTAAGTCCGGAACGGGCCCGCAAAACCGCCTCCGCCACCGCGGTAACCGCCTCGTCCTGGCCGATTACCCGCTGATGCAACTCTTCTTCCAAATGCAGCAGTTTCTGTACTTCGCCTTCGAGCAGTTTTGACACCGGAATACCGGTCCAACGGCTCACCACTTGTGCAATATCTTCTTCGTCGACCTCTTCTTTAATCAGCCGCTTTTCCCCTTGTTTTTTGGATAACAATTCCTCTTCGGATTTCAATTTACGCTCCAGCCCGGTTAACTTTCCGTATTTTAACTCCGCGACCCGGTTTAAATCATATTGTAACTCGGCCTTTTCGATTTCGGCCTTGGTGGTGTCCATTACTTCCCTGATTTGCCGCAACCGTTGAATGCCCTGCTTTTCCGATTGCCAGCGGGCTTTTAAGGCATCGGCTTCCGATTGCATTTCGGCTAACTCCTTTTCCAGTCTTTCCAAACGTTCCCGCGAGGCAGGGTCGGTTTCCTTGCGTAACGCGGTCCGCTCAATCTCGAGTTGCATCACCCGCCGCAACATTTCATCCAGTTCAGCCGGCATGGAGTCAATTTCGGTGCGTAGTTTGGCTGCCGCTTCATCAACCAGATCAATAGCTTTATCAGGTAAAAAACGATCGGAAATGTAACGGTTGGAAAGCACCGCCGCCGCCACCAACGCCGAGTCTTTAATCCTTACACCGTGGTGCACCTCATAGCGTTCATTCAGACCCCGTAATATCGAGATAGTGTCCTCAAC
>JBJKPO010000198.1:0-7561 GCA_046706235.1 Bacillota bacterium
TCAAGAGTGCCAGTTATTGATTCGTAAAAAAATGATATTGCCGTACTATTTGGAACAAATTCATGGGACGATTATCGGTTTGGAAAGAATACCGAACCATAACGGTTTTTTAAATAAAAACATCTGGGAAGAAAATGGATATGAACTACCCATGTTGTTTACCAAGTTATTTGAAATCATTTTAAGTTATTTCCCGGTTAAAATCAGGTTCGGGGGATTAAATAAGTATTATTCGAAGTTTTTGAGCCATGGCGAAACTCCCTTTAACCGGTCATTTCACATCAATATGACTAACGGTAAAGTTGTATTAGTTGGTTGGCCGTATCATTCAGCTGATTATAACACCCCAATCCTTTGGAAAATGCGAAATGAAATTGAGAAATACTGTAATATTCGACACAAATATACTAATTACCAGGATAATGATTTTTATGTGACTCTCGGCAATTTAAAACGTAATCCCGCCGTCGTCACCAATCACGACTCATTTTTGGTTAAAAGTGAAAAAATTCGCATCGAAGGAGAAATACGTAATTTCCTGGCCGCCAATCCCTTTGAAATCGAATTAACCGAGCATGATCTCTTTTTCGCCCAATATACAAACCCTGATTTACCACTTGATTCCACCATCTTACATCCATTTTTAGCCGTTAACGAAGCACGTTTGAAATCTTTTTATCTTTAAGCTCCTTCCCTTCCTGTATCTACCATCGGTCCGCATCGGTGGTCACAATAACCCACTTTTATAAAAATAAAAACAATCCGGGAGTGATTAGCGTGAATCATACTATTTTTAACAGTTTTCCATCTTTGGAAACTAACAGTTTGTTGTTAAGAAAAATAGAACCCAAAGACGCCAGGGATCTGTTTTCATTTCTTTCTGATGAAGCGGTATGCCGGTATCTGCGCAATAATATTCTTGAGAATATCGTGCAAGCCCAACGATCTATCAATCGAATGCAGCAATTTTTCAACAGCAAACAAAAGATCCGTTGGGGAATCGCCAAAAAAGAAGATAATCGGATTATCGGATATTGTGATTACTCTTATTTCGATGAAACTAATTCATTTGGTGAAATCAATTATTGCCTGGCCAAGAAAAATTGGAGCCAAGGGATTATGACCGAAGCCATTAATACCATAGTACGTTTTGGATTTGAAAAAATCGGTTTAAACCGGATTGAAGCAAAAACCGATACCAAAAATTCTGCTTCTATTAAAACATTGGAAAAAGTTGGATTCAAACAAGAAGGTTTACTTCGGGAAAGCATGTTAAAAAATGATGTTTTTTACGATTTATATTTGTACTCGATTTTGAAAAACGAATATCTCGCGAAATACCCGGATATTAATTGTTATTGAACACAGAAAAAGAGAGGAAAAAAGATAACCCTGTGGAATCATTTTTATATCAAGCATAATCTCACTGATAAATACTGTTAAAAATAGATAAGGTGACGGTATGAAGGCGAAAAATAAAACCCGGTTAACCTTTGGAGTAATAGTCGATTGGATTGTCGGTTGGGGAGATGTAAATTACTACCAGAATAATATTGTAGCTCGTTTGGGCGGTGATGAGTTTACCATTCTGGTGGCCGATGCCCTCCCCCGCGATGAAAAACAGATAATTAAGCGGTTGTATCAATTATTTGACCGTTATAACCAAAAAAATATCAAATCATATTATTTATCAATCAGCATTGGATCGACATATTTCGACCCGGGATCTTCCCTTTCATTTGATGAACTCCTGGTCCAGGCGGATAAATCACTTTATAATGAAAAACAACGCAAAAAAACATGATTTCACTTTGATACATCGTTCCTTTATTTCCGGTTACGTTTATAAAAATTATTCAATCATCTTTCTACCGCTAATTGTTGTAGATTAGCCAATTCCCGGGTAATAATATTTCCGGCTCTTAGTTCTTCCCGGATTAAACCGATTTTTTTATCGATTTCCACCAGGTTCCGGGCGGCATATATTTCTAATTCATTTTGATGAATAATTTTTTTTACTCCTCCATACTCCATGATTAGCCTTTTTTGAGTATGCAGGGCAATCACGGGATCATGGGTGACAAAAACGATGATTTTACCTGTTCCGCGGATGATCTCCACCACTTCTTGTTTGAAGATTCCGGCGTTTTCAATCTCATCCAGTAAAACAATCGGGGCCGCGCCGATTAATATTGCGTCCGCAATAAGTAACGCCCTGGTTTGGCCGCCGGAAAGGGTCGTTACTTTATTATCCCTGTGTATTTTTTCACCGGTAAAAACATTGGCAAGATCGATTGTTTCCTGAATTATCGCTTTATTATTGATTCCGCGCGCCCGGGCGTGAATTTGCAAAAATTCAACAGTGCTCAAGTCAGCGAAACACTTGGTATTTTGCGTAATCATGGCAATCGGTTTCATCGCCGGATTGTAACGGGCGCCGTCATCGGGCAGCTCCCCGTTGATCAAGATCCGGCGTTTGGTGGCGGTATCCCCTTGGGCCAATAATTCAATATCGGTAATGAAAGCCGTTTTTCCGCTTCCTGTGGGTCCTACAATTGAAATCGTTTCTCCGGCTATTAAAGTTAATTGGTCATAATTTTCTTGAATCCCGGCTTTATTAAAGCCCGGCAGAATTGTTAACTCATTAATAGACATTTGATTGATCACTGTAAACAACACTCCTTGATTCTAAAATCTTGTTTAATGTATTCGAAATGGTTCTCCTATGACACCCGTCCCGGGATCATTTATCGAAAAAGGCCAAAATCCCTATCCAATTTTACTTCTCGAAGTCCCCGGATTGCATTACAAATATATATTACATCCGCGCTTAGAAGGTCTTTCAAATATAACCCATCTTCTTTAGTATTTTTTTGTGTTTCAATCAAATACCGGCGATAAACCCCGTTTAATAGACCGCAAGTGCTGGATGGAGTTATTAAATTGCCATCCTTTTTGATAAAAATATTGCTAATTGCTCCTTCGGTTATTTGATCGCGTTCATTCCTGAAAATAAAATCGGCAAAACCTTTTTGCATGGCCAAACGATACAATTCATCGTATAGTTTCCGCCGGGTCGTTTTGTGATATAAAAATTTATCGTTCGAATCCGTTTTAATCTCGCTTATTGCGACCAAAAGCGGAGATTGGTTCATAGTTTCCTTGAGTAAAACATTTTCAATCGAAAATATACCCCGATGATTCAACGTTAACCGCACTTTATACATTTTCCCCTTTTCAAGATTTCGTTGATTTTGAACCAACCCGGCCTGAATATTTTCAACATCAAACCTAAAATTAAAAAATTGAGCTGAGTTGGTTAACCGCTCCATATGTTCGGCAAGCATCCGGTAATCATTATGCCATTTGATTGACTCAATCAATTCAAAATCTTCTACCGGCCCATTTAAAAATTGCGCCTTTAAGCGGCATTCCTCATACTCCGCTTCCGGAATCGAGTCCCAAACGATTCCACTGCCACTACCCATTTCAGCATAGTTTTCTTTCATAGATATCGTTCGAATCGCAACATTAAAAACGGCCTCTTTAAAAGGCGAAAAAAAACCGATTGCTCCAGTATAAATCTCCCGTTCATCCTCTTCAAGCTCACGGATTATTTCCATGGCCCTTATTTTAGGAGCGCCGGTAACTGAGCCACAGGGGAAAAGAGCTTTAAATATTTGATAATAATCATTATTTTTCTTGAGTCTTCCTTGGATTGTCGATGTCATTTGAAATAAGGTATTATATTTCTCGACTGTAAATAGCTCTTTTACTTCGACTGTTCCAATTTCCGATATTTTCCCCAGATCGTTTCGTAATAAATCGACAATCATCAAATTTTCAGCTTTACTCTTTTCATCATTTCGTAACCATTCTTTTAAATATTGATCCTCCTGAAGCGTTTTCCCTCTTTTTACAGTCCCTTTCATTGGTTTGGCGGTGATCAGATCTCCTTTACGCCTAAAAAATAATTCCGGTGAAAATGAAAGTATCATCTGATCCCCGGTTTTAATAAAAGCTCCGTATGATATGTTTTGCTTTTGTTTAAGCGATTGATAAAACGCTATTGGTGAACCTTCAAACCTAAAATGAAATTTCCCGGTAAAATTGACTTGATATACATCCCCCGCCTGGATATATTCTTTTATTGCGGCTATTTTATGAAAATAGTTCGATTTGGATAATTGTGTTCCTGAATCCGAATAATTAAAAAGAAGGTTATCTACACTATACATTTTTTCTTGATAACTTTTCGTTTGACAGTTGCTAGGAATAAAAATTCCGTTTGACGCTTGTGGTTTTTCAAAAACGCCCATTAGGTGATTAAATATAAGCGGTTCATGATAAATCCCGAACCAGGCAATTGGGTTTTTACCGGTATAGGATTTTATTTTGTTTTCAAAATGATAGCCGCATTCATATGTAAAATATCCGGCCAAATAATAACCTTGTTCTAAGTAATATTCAATATCCTTAAATAAATTGCGTACTTCATTGGTTGAATTGATTGAAAGGACCGAAACCGGATTCATAAAAATAAAACTGCGGTAATTTTCCGGGTCATAATTTGATGTCTCCAAAAAAACGCTGTTTACACCCGAAAAGAAATTTATTTCCGGGTATGAAAGATCATGATACATGCAGATCGACCTCTCAGTGGATAATCTATTATCATCTTTATTGCCAATTATAGCACAGCGCGGCTTAAAGCCGCAACCGAAGTAGTAAGTATTCAAAAGGATAATTATATATTTTCATCATCTTGCAGCGCTTGACGCTCGGGATTTAATGATGATATGATTAACTAGTCTTCATCCTGGTCAAATTATAATGTTAGATCATTTTTACAGGAGGCCGGCTTTGTTGAACGAACCTAATCTTAATCGTTTCAGCCGAATCGAGTTATTAATCGGAGCGGAAGGTATTCAAACCCTTGGTCAAAAGCAAGTAGCCGTCATCGGGCTGGGGGGAGTCGGTTCCTTTGCGGTTGAGGCTTTAGCAAGAGGTGGAATCGGTTCATTGATTCTGGTCGATTATGATGAAGTTTGCCTTACCAACACCAACCGCCAGCTTCATGCGGTGATGGGCAATTACGGCCGGGCCAAAGTGGAAGTCATGGCGGAACGGGTTCAAGCCATTAACCCCGATATCCGGGTGAATACCGTAAAACAATTTATCATCATCGATAACTTGGCTGAAATATTGACGGGAGAAATTTCATATGTAGTTGACGCAATCGACACGGTCTCCTCCAAAGTCGCGTTAATCAGTTATTGCCTTCAAAAAGAAATCCCGATCATTACAGCGCTCGGAACCGGAAATAAATTTGACCCTTTCGCTTTCCAAATCGACGATATCAGCCGCACCCATACTTGTCCGCTGGCAAAAGCAGTCCGCCGGGTACTTAAAGAACAAGGAATCACCCGCGGCGTAAAAGTACTCTTTTCATCCGAAAAACCGACCGGACCCAAATCCGAAGTTCCGGTCGGCAGTCTAAATCATATTTACGACGGCAGTGAAGAACAAGCATGGAACTGCAATCAACGGCGGCAGATCCCGGGAAGCACTTCCTACCTCCCCCCCATCGCCGGCTTGATGTTGGCGAGTGAAGTAATCCGTGATTTATTGGGGATTACTAAAACCGGTGTGGAAAATCCTAAACATTAGCATTACTCGCGTCATCGTGACACGTACGGTTTTTACTCTTCGAAAGGATTATAGATATGGAAGTCTATTTAGATAACAGCGCCACTACCCAACCTTTTCCGGAGGTCATTCAAGCGGTTCATGAAACCTTTGAACAATATTATGGTAATCCTTCCTCCCTTCATCGGAAAGGATTTGAAACGGAAAAGGTCTTAAAAAACGCCCGACGATTGGTGGCCGAAGCAATCGGTGCCGCCGGTTCCGAACTAATCTTTACCTCCGGCGGCACTGAGGCCAATAATTTAGCTATTTTCGGCGTTTTAGGAAAACTTAGCCGCGGCAACCATTTGGTTGCCAGTCAAGTGGAACATCCTTCGGTGTTGAATGTCTTTAAACAACTGGAACAACGCGGATATCAGGTGACTTATCTGCCGGTCGACGGCACCGGAATGGTTGACCTAGACGAACTACGCGCCAGTCTTGAATATCATCCGGTCTTGGTAAGTATCATGCTGGTGAATAATGAGATTGGCACGATCCAACCATTAGCAGCAATCAGCCGGATTCTTGATACTCACAAAAACAAGCCCTTGCTTCATGTCGATGCCGTTCAGGCGTTTGGAAAGGTACCGTTTGATGTCCGGAAACTGAATATCGATCTTCTGGCCCTGAGCGGCCATAAATTTCACGGTCCCAAAGGGGTTGGGGTATTGTATATCAGGAAGGGAATCCAACTCGAACCTTTAACATACGGAGGCGGCCAGGAAGCCGGTTACCGATCCGGCACCGAAAACGTTCCCGGTATAGCCGGCATGGGTATGGCCGCGGCGTTAGCCATAACCGGTATAAATGCCAATATCTTGAAACTTGCCCAATTGAAAGAGCAATTAGCGGCAGCCGTCGTTCGCGATATTGAAACGGTTAGAATTAACAGCCCAAATACCGGCGATTGCGCGCCTCATATATTAAATATATCGTTTCCGGGGATCAAGGGCGAGATATTGCTTCACGCCCTGGAACAGGATGGAATTTATATATCGACCGGAGCAGCCTGCAGTTCTCGCAAAAATACTCCTAGTCACGTCCTGAAGGCCGTGGGCTTATCGGAAGCTGAAATCGCAAGCGCGATCCGGTTTAGTTTCAGTATCCGCAACACTGAAACCGAAATCAACTATGTAATTGATAAACTAACCCGGCGCGTGCGGGAACTGCGCCGGATAATCGGAAGAAAATAATGCGG
This sequence comes from Bacillota bacterium, assembly GCA_046706235.1. GTDB lineage: Bacteria > Bacillota > UBA4882 > UBA8346 > UBA8346 > JAEZJQ01. The sequence goes on from JBJKPO010000198.1 coordinate 6,890, forward strand.
GGTAATTATCATGGAGCATGTGCTAATCGTCCGATATGGGGAAATTACTTTAAAAGGGCTCAACCGGTCTTATTTTGAGGATCATCTGGTCAAAGACATTAAAAATGCATTGCGGCCGATTGGTATCTTTTCGATCGTAAAAAGCGATCAACTCATTTATATTGATATCGCCGGTTACGAGCCGGAAGCGATTATCGTCAGGGAAACCCGGATTTTCGGGGTGGTTTCGGTGAGCGTCGCCCGACGATTTCCAGCCGCCATGGATCAAATCGCGGTAATGGCTCTCCAAATGGTTCGTGAATACCGGGTCCAAACTAAAATAAAGAGTTTTAAAGTAATCACCAAACGGGCCAACAAATTGTTTCCGGTAACCTCCCCGGAAATCAGCCGGATTATTGGAGAATTTTTATTGAACAACCTCGAAGGATTGGAGGTTGATGTTCATGTCCCCGATTTGCCGGTATATATTGATATCAGGGATCAGGCTTATATTTATTTGAATAAAATCCCCGGTTTCGGCGGAATGCCTTACGGAACCAACGGAAAAGCAATGTTGCTGTTATCGGGCGGTATCGACAGCCCGGCGGCCGGATGGTTGATGGCCAAACGGGGCGTGGCCATTGAGGCCGTCCACTTTCACAGTTACCCGTTCACCAGCGAACGGGCCAGGGA
>JBJKPO010000199.1:0-4787 GCA_046706235.1 Bacillota bacterium
ATTTAACCAGGACCAAAACTCTTTTCCTGCCAAGACCCTTACGTGTTTTAGTTCAACAAATTGATCTTGCTGACGTGGATTTACTCCTCGTAAAATATCGTATTTATTGGTTAATAAATCTTTATTGCCATAAAAGACCCCTACTACTATCTCTTTTCCGTATACTTGAAAGTCCCCAATTTGCTTAAATGCATTGTATAGATTATGGGCAGCAGTATCTTGAATGGTCCATGCTCCTGCTTTTAACGATAATAATGACCACTCTGTATCACTATTTGGATTCACAATATGGTCCACTTCATTATAAGCTGCTGCAGTTAATCGTTTGTGTCTTCTTTCATTATCAGTTAGTTTAACTGTTCCAAAAACTTGCGGTAATATTTTTTCATCAACAAGTTTACCGAACCCTGTAGCATGACCTTGTGACATATGCGCAATAAATAAAAAGTAAGCTAAGTCTCGGATTTTTCGAAAGGAATGGAAATCTCTCAAGGCTGATAGTAAAAATGGATTTACATTTAGAAAAGAAGAAATATCAGTTTGAACTTTCTTCAGTCTTCGAATAATAAAATCATTTACGAGGCAAGCGACCCCATTAACTACAATATCTTTGCTTTGTTTTGGATTTCCCATTATGCCAATAGCCCCTTGTTTCTTTCTTCGTAGTAATTGTTTTGGTTATTTAAGTAAGGTTCCGATGTGTATACTTCGCCGTTCTTCCAATATTGACGCGTCCGTACATGCGGCCTTATATGTGTCTCCGTATTAACTATTGATAATTTATCACTAGTGTCAAGATTTGATAACATCTCAATAAGTACTTTCCCTGCAACTTCACCTAATATTGTTGGAACGGCATTCCCAACCTGTTTATACTTCTCACTGGGACTTCCAAAAAATTTCCAATTAGATGGAAACCCCTGTATTGCTGCACATTCTCCAACCGTTAGGGCTCTAATTTGATCTGGATGACACATACTTGTCCCAGCGTGATTTGGCATTGTAACTACTGTCGGACATGGATAATCGAATGAAAGCCTTCTCCAATATGCAGATCGCCCTCCTTTTAAGTACCAACTTTTGCCCATAGATTCTTTTTGAATTTCAACCGGAAGAGATCTCCAGTTACCTCCAGGAGGAACCATTGATAAGTATCTTTTCTTTCTTTCCGAGAAGTCCATTATTGTCGGATCGGGATCATTAAACTCTTTTATTATCTCCCCTAATGTAATAAACTGGTTTTGTTCTCTAGTAGGCCTATCACTATGAGTTGGAGACGGAAATTTCGCCTTTAATCCATACCTGTTTCCAAATAAAAGGATCCTTTCTCTGATTTGCGGGGCTCCATAGTTTACTGAATTAACAACATATAGATCAACTCGATATCCAATGTCATTGAAACATGTTAAAATCTCTTTAAGCAAGCTGCCTTTTTTATCTTTTGGGGATAACTTCATCGACATTAAGCCCCTAACGTTCTCTAATAAAAATGCCTCTGGTCTAACTTCATCAACGAACCTTATGTAATCAAAAATGATTCTACCTCGAATATCTTTTAGCCCTTTCCTTTTACCAAAAACACTAAATGCCTGACAAGGTGGCCCACCAGCGATTAAATCAATGTCTTCTTTTTTATAATTAAATCTTTCTAAAACCTCAATTGCAGATAATAACGAAATATCTTCCTCAATGACCGGAATATTCGGCCTGTTATACCTAATTGCAGCACAGGCGTATTTATTGATTTCTACACACCCAACTATCTCTATTCCACATTTCTCTAACCCAATATCCAGGCCCATGGCCCCACTAAACAAAGAAAGTGCTTTTAGTTTTTCCATTAATGAGACCTCACTTTACCAAATCATAATAAATATTTCTCTATTTAATGCATTTAACCTCTATTTTACATAAAGACTACCCTGATATTTCATATATTAAGCATACCTGATTTTTAATAGTAATGTCAATAAATTTTCCGAACAAATGTTCATCGGTTATTTATCCATTTATTGGAACTGAAAAAATCTAAGCAAAATAGTTTTTGGCTTTTGACGTTTGATTCAATATCATGCAAACACATTAATTCTAATTCTCTCATGATTTGAATATTTTATATTTGGGTGCCTATATTTCATGTACGCACACTCAAACAGGTTATAATACTTTATATTGGGAAACGATAACCGGACGAATAAGCAGATTAATTAAGGGAGATGGCGGTTATGGAAGAAAAGAAACGGAATCCGGAAATCCAGCAACATCAATTAACATTATCAAACCGTGGGTTGTTGAATATTGACGGAGTACAAAACTTGGGTAGTTATGATCAAGAGAAGATTTATCTGGAAACCAGTTCGGGTACTCTAGAAATCAAAGGGACGGGGTTACATATTCAACAACTAAATCTGGACCAGGGGAAATTATTAATTGATGGTGATATATATTCTTTGATTTATATGGATGGAACGTTCAACCAGAAAGGTAAAGGCTTTTTCAGCCGCTTGGTAAAGTAAATTTCCTTGGGGAAGGAATCTGAAGTTTTGCATCGAAATATGTGTTCTAACTATTTTTTTAAGGAGTCAAGATGCCTTCCCGAAACGGTACCACGTTGAAGAAGAGGGCCAAACCCGGGTTCCTCATTTATTGGTTGATTTCTTTTATCAAGTTTTTAATGAGTCCGTTGGTGATATTGGTGGATTCCTTTCGCAGCAAAGGAGTCATTGATAAAATTTGGATTTTTTCCTTTTTTTTATTTACCACCGTGGTGATGATTTTCACCGGTTTAGGGATTATGGTAACGGAAGAACCGTTGTTTAAAACATTGAAAATGATGTCGGCAATTACCGATAATAATGAAATCCTGGCCGGAGATTTGCAACCCTTGATCCGGATCATTAATAAATATGCTTTAAGATATAAAGTCGATCCTAATTTAGTGTTTGCGATTATTAAAACGGAAAGCAATTTTAATCCGAAAGCGGTTTCCCGTTCCGGAGCCAGGGGATTAATGCAAATCATGCCCGAAGTCTGGCGGGAATATAGCGGATCGATTTGTTCGGGCAGACATAGTAATCAGATAATTTGCCAAGCCGGTGAGAATTGTATTTACTCAGCGGAAGCGAATATTCGGACCGGAACCAGATACTTCCATTTGTTGCTGGAAAAATATGGAGGCCGGGTTGATTTGGCGCTGGAAGCTTATAACGCCGGTATTTCCAATGTGAAACCGGGTTCGGATCCCAAATACCGGGAAACCCGGAATTATGTCGATAATATTGTCACCTTTTGGAAAGAATTAAGGAAAGACGCCATTGACCGGCAATTGAAACTTTCAATGAAGTTGCAACAAGGGTTAAAATGGTTGTTTGGGGTTACCTTCGCCTGCTGGTTGATTTTATTCTGGTGGGCCAGCCGCAAATTATTTTTAAAATGAGTTTTTTGTTTTAGTTCGCAGAGAGGAGACATAGATTATATTAACAAAATAAATACCCGGTGCGGTGCGGAGCAAAGATGGACGGTGTTAATCACGTAAATGCGCAGTTTAGTTCGGTATTAATAGTTATTTTAGCGGGAATGATCTTAGGGGTTGTTACTGATTTATACCGGGTGTTTAGGGGTATAATTATTGGGAAAAAAAGTGGCCGCCATGGATTGATTAATTTTTTCGGGGATCTATTCTTTTGGGGAGTTGCTTTAGTACTGATAACTCCGGTTTTGTTCTGGGGAACCTGGTTGGAATTACGGCTTTATGTATGGCTGTTAATGCTGGCGGGCATCATTTTTTATTTTGTGATTTTTAGCCCGGCGTTGATTCCTTTATATTTAAACTTATGGCGGTTGGTTTTCTGGTTACCGAAAAAACTGTTCACCGGGTTTTGGCGTCTCGGGATCTATTTTAAAAAAGCTTACCTGGCGGTTAACCAATCAGTTTTTCAAGAAAGAATGACCCGGAGGAAGAAATGAAAATGAAAAAGATGCCAAGGGAATGGAGAATCAGGATATATTCATCGTCCCAAAACCCTGCCGATTGCTTATAATAAATTAGCCTGATATTATAAATCAACGAATTTAGTTACAGTTGGATGATTCTTTTAGTATGACAGGCAATTTAGTCGGATGGGAGTAATTGGGATGAGCAAACATAAATGTTATCGCGAGGATGATCGTTGTGAGTGCCGCAAAGAGCATAAAAAGCATCATAAACATCATGAATGCGAAGAAGAACCCAAGAAGGGATGTTTCAACGATCTTTGCAAGTGTTTTGGCAACGAGTCGTTTATCATTTTTTTAGTTTTAATCTTATTGGTCGCTACCTGTGGTAATATTATTTAATCATTGGAAACAAAATTCAACCATAAAAAAGAGGCTATCCTAAAAAAAGTTTTTGGGCAGCCTCTTTTTTTGATCCTAAAAAATTATTTGAATCAGGTGATTTTTCCCGGACTCCAGCAAACTCAAGGGAATAAAACCGGAGTTATCGATTAACACTCCATTTACGGTGATCCGTGGGTTTGCCCCCTTTAATTCTCCTCCCCGGTTTCGTTTAAAAATCATCTCCAGTTCCCGCCCCCGGAACTTCCGTTTAACGTTAAACTCTTTCCAGGATTCGGGCACGCGGGGTTCGAGCGAGATTCCGTCAAATTGAGGGCGAATACCCAACAAATACTGGGTCCCGGCGATATACGCCCAGGCCGCGGTTCCGGTCAGCCAGGAGTTCCGGCCCAGGCCGAATTGAGGATGCTCTTTACCCAGAATGTTCTGGCAATACACATATGGTTCCACCT
>JBJKPO010000200.1:0-6956 GCA_046706235.1 Bacillota bacterium
TGCTGAGATTTGCCGATAACATTTTAAAAATTAAAGACGGTTTAATTGTGGAACAGAGGTGATGGTTATGGGGTTAAGCATGGCGTTTAAAATTGCCTGGCGCAATCTCTGGCGGCATAGCGGTAAAAGTCTGGTGATCGGTGTTATTCTGCTTTTCGGCGCCGTACTGATGACGGTTGGAAACGGGATAATTTCCGGGACCGAACAGGGTTTATCCAAAAATATCGTCGATTTATTTACCGGCGATATTGTAATTGTTTCAACCGAGCAGGAAAAAAACAATGTTTTATTTGATTTTAGCGGAAAACCGCTTAAGGTGATTAAAAATTACGAGGCGGTCGGAAAGATGCTTGAAAAGGAACCAATGGTTCAGGATTTTTTACCGGCCACCGCGGGTGCGGTCTATGTTTTATCAGGTACGGACATGTACCCGATCTATCTTTTGGGAGTTGATATTGAAAAATATCGCAAGGTATTTCCGGACAGCATTCGAATTACCGAAGGCCGGATATTGCAACCGCGGGAAAAAGGGATCCTGATAGCCACGGAAGCCCGCAAACAAGCCTATGACTTTATGAATATGTGGCTTCTTCCCGAAGGTGCGACGCTGGACCAAAAGAAATTACCCAAGGATGTATTGGAAGGCCTCAAAGATCTTGATATCCGAAGGGATTTAGTATTTATCGGGGCCAGCACCTCAAATTCCACTCTCGATATCCGGGTCCCGGTGGCCGGAATTATTGATTTTAAGGCGCTAAATAAAATATGGGGCAATTATTGCATTGTTGATATTGAATCGTTCCGGGAAGCGCATAATTACGTAACCGGTGAGGATAGTAAAGCTGAGATTTCCGAGGCAGAGAAGAAGCTATTGGAAAGCGATGAACTGGATCAATTTTTCTCTTCCGAAAATGTGATTGAAAATACCAATATATCCAGTGAAAAAATTTCGATCCGGGACATTCAAGCGCAAACGAAAAAACAAACCAAAGCATACAGCGTTGATGCCGGTTCTTATAATATCGCGTTTGTAAAACTTAACAAAGGCGTTCCTCAATCCAAAGCCTTACAGGATTTAAATGAATCCTTTAAAAAGAACCATCTGGGGGCGCGGGCGATTAGCTGGAAAGATTCGGTGGGATCAATCGGCAGCATGGCCGCAATGATTAAAGTGGCTTTGAATATTTTCATCATCTTTATCTTTTTCGTGGCGATCATAGTAATTATGAATACTCTAAGCATGGCGGCGTTGGAACGGGTCCCCGAGATCGGCATGATGCGCGCCATTGGAGCCCGAAAAGGATTTTTACGGAAAATGTTTATCTATGAGACCGGGATACTCTCCTTTTTCTTCGGCGGTCTGGGGATTATCATCGGAATCATCATTATTTACGTGTTAAAAGCAGCGAATATCACCACGGTCAATGAGTTTCTGCAATTGGTTTACGGTGGCGAGAAGCTGAATCCAGTTTATACCGCGGGAGATTTCATACTGGGAATCTTTGAGCTGGGAATTGTAACGGTTTTATCAGTGCTGTATCCATTGCGCGTTGTCGGTAAGATCGCGCCGCTGGATGCTATTACGAGAGAGTAATGCGAGGTGAGAGCATGGGACTGGTTTTTAATTTAAGCTTACGTAATTTGTTACGGCAAAAAAGAAGAAATTTATTTTTAGGGATCGGGATCGCATTCGGCATGATGATCCTGGTCATCGCCAATTCATTTTCCCATGGAATGATTGATGTTTTGATTAAAGATGTCATATCTTACTCATTCGGGCATTTGGCAATTGACGGATTTCAAGGCGGCAGTCAAATGACCACAATGATCCGGGATAAGCAACGAGTTATGGATATTATTTACAGTACCATTCCCGAAGAAGAATTGACCAAAGCCAATGAAAAAATCGGGATGCTGGCCCGGGCGATCGGGAACGGAGAAGCCGATAATATTTTTGTAGTGGGAGTTTCGATTAAGAGCGAGCAGGATAAAAAAGACTTTTTCGAGGGATTTTTTACACTGGTGGACGGCAACTTTGATGAATATTTCAGCAAGGATATCGAATATCCGGTAATTATTTCCGCGGCGGTCGCAAAATCATTGAACGTAAAAGTTCATGATGTGATTAAAGCCAGGTTTCCCATGGTGACCGGACAGATCCAAACCGCCCAATTTACTGTAATCGCAATCGCCAACGCCAACAATACCTTTATGAATATTGTGGTGTTCCTGGATGCGGAACGGGCCAAAACACTTTTGGGTTATAAACCCTGGGAATCGGCCAGCCTGCAAATAACCTTAAAAAACCCCCAGCGCACCGCCAAGTATTATGCCGATATTTTGCACCGGAAGCTGCAACCGGAGTTATTATCGATTGTCGGTAAGGCGGCCGGGAGGGATTGCCAAATTCTGGCTTTTAAAAATGACGATCCGTCGAAGGAAAAACTAAGCCGGAACATTAATATCGTTGCCGGAGACGCCAAGAAGGCCATGGATAAGGAAGGGGTCATGGTATCGAGTGAGGTTGCCCGGAAGCTAAGTTTACGGGTTGGAAACGAGTTTACTTTCGAATATCCGACCAAATTCCGGGAGCCTTACCAGGAAAAGTTTACAGTTGATGCAATCTACAGTTCCGATACTAAATTAGGAAATAATGTTATCTTAATGAACGGCGAGCGAATTTATGAAACCTATAATAAATTCCTGCCGGCAAATCGCAACCCCGGCTATATAAATAAAAATGACCCGCTTTATCCCATTTTGGCAACCGAATGGAAACTTTTTAAACGGAGCAATACCGGGGTTGAACTTCAAAAGCTGTTGAAAGAAGACCGGAAAATTAAAACCGCGCAGTCAAAGCTCAATGTAAATACCATGTATGAAGTGGCCAGTCAACTGATGCAATTTGAGAGCGTATTAAACTCGATTACGTTGATTGCGGTATTGTTACTCTTTTTTATCATCCTGATTGGAGTGGTCAATACCTTGCGAATGACCGTCAGGGAGCGGACTCGCGAAATCGGGACCGTAAGGGCCATCGGAATGCAAAAAAAGGATGTCCGGAATATGTTTATTACCGAGACACTGCTCCTGTCAGCCATATCCTGTTTAGCCGGCGTTATTTTAGGGGTAGTAGTCATGTGGATTTTAGGTTCGATTACCTTTGGTACGGGTAGCGACTTAAGTATGATTTTAAAAAACCGGCATATCTATTTTAAAATGGATCCGGTGGGAATTGTAATGAATTTTCTGTTAATCATTTTTATTTCCGGTATAACCGCGTTCTTCCCGGCCCGGCGGGCCGCCAGGCTTTCGGCTGTCGAAGCGTTGCGGCATTATGAATAAGGGTTAATTTTATTAAAGGAGCTAATTTATCATGAAAAAGTGGCTGATTATTTTGGCATTAATAGCGGCGGTGGTTTTACCCAATATGGCTTCAGCCGCCGCTCCGAAGATTAATACAATTTTGCAGGCAATCGATGCGATGTTTGACTTGAAAACCGACGGCACCGCTAAGTTTACCTTTACTCAACAAAAGACGGGCGAAGGAGTCAAGCAATACGAAGGGATTTATTACCGGCGCGATAAAGATGACTCCTTTTTAATGGTTTTTACCGCCCCGGAAGTGGAGAAAGGCAATGGTGTTTTAAAACAAGGGGACAACATGTGGATCTACAAACGTAATACCCGCACCTTCCAGCATATTGCCCGTGACGAAAGCATTGCCGGTACCGATGCCAAAGCCGGGGATTTTGAAAAGAAGAAATTGATCGAAACCTACCAACCAGCGCTCGATGCTTCGGGAAAGGAAAAAATTACGGAAACCAAACTGGGGGACATTCCGGTATATCAGTTGGAAATTACCGCCAGGAACGAAGATGTAACTTATCCGAAACAGATCTTTTGGGTAAGGAAGGATAATTTTTTATTATTAAAATCGCAAGGTTATTCCTTAAGCGGTACCTTGATGAATACCTCCTATAATCTCAAATTCACCCAAATTCAAGGGAAATACCTGATCATTAAATCAATGTATATCGATGAATTTGAAAAAGGCAACAAAACACTGTCGGAGATTAGTAATATATCCATTCAAAAGATCGATGAACATGTTTTTACCAAGGCGTATCTGGAAAATTTGAGTAAATGAAAATGGGGTGTTTTCCGTGAAGAAATCGATTTACTTTTTAGGGATGGCAGTCTGTTTGACAGGAGTTTTGTTAATTAATACCAGTCAGGTAATGGCGGAGGATACCGTTGACGAGAGTCAGTTGTTTTCCGGTGAAACCATCATTAGTTCGGATGAGATAATCAAAGATGATACCGGAAATGAGTTAAAACAAAAACATATCGGGTTTTCCGGGACGATTAACGCCAAAACCTCATACAACAGTTATGATCCCAATTATGACTGGTTCGGAGCCGGGGATCCGGATCAGGATATTCTAAATCAAATTAACGCGGACCTCTTGGTCGATATCCGGTTAAACAAAGGAGTCAAGGGCTTTCTATCCTTGGGAGTGGATTATTATCCACAACTGAGTAATGATTTAAAAACTCAATTGGGTATTACAAGCGCTGCTTCGGATTATTTGGGCATCGGGATTAAAGAGTTTTTCGTGGACGCGAACTGGAAAAATAAAGTATATTTTCGCACCGGGAAACAGGTTTTGAAATGGGGGCAAGGGTATTTTTGGAACCCGACGGACTTGATTAATGTGGATCGAAAAGAATTCTTGGATATGGATAAAACCAGAATCGGAACTTTCGGAACCAAGATTCATATCCCTTCCGGGGTTAAAGCCAATACCTACTTTTTTATCGGCATGAATGACGCCACGGAAACCCAGGATATCTCTCTGGCGGCCAAATACGAGTTTTTAGTGAAAAATACCGAAATGTCTTTTTCCGCTTTATTTAGAAACGGCGCTTCTCCGGTATACGGTTTTGACATCACCGGAAAGATTTTCGACCTGGATTACCGGGGGGAAATCAGTCTGGCCGACGGTTCGGACACTACGGTTTTGGATTATGACACCTTACTGCCTGTATCCAGAAGCGGAGGGTTAATCCCGCGTGCCTGTCTCGGTTTCACCAAGTATTTCGATTACGGCGATATTAAGGATCGAATCATGTTAACCGGGGAGTTTTATTACAACCAGGCCGGATATGATCGAAATATAATTCAACGGATCGGCTCGAATCCGGTTGCTCAAGGAATATATCTGCTTAATTATCAACCATATATGAACAGCAAATACTATTGCGCCATCTTCAGTTCATTTAATAAATTTATTGTTTCCGATATGACCTTTAACATCAATGGGATTACTAATCTGGTGGATCAATCGGCGACACTTGCCGCCGGAATCAGTTATAATCCCGCCATGTCGGATATCGGATACGATTTCAGCATCAGCGGATCGGTGGGTGATAAATACTCGGAGGCCAATATTTCCGGGAACCGGTTGACGGTAAACTTGGGAACCAGGATTTCATTTTAAAATGTTGAAATATTGATACTCGCAGGTCCGTTTTGCCTGGCGCGTGACAATTACAGGTATGACCGACAAAAAGTTGTTTTGCGGACCGATATTCAAGCGCTGGCCGATATCAGTTTTCGGAAAGACGCGGATAAGATTCCAATCGTTATCAAAATAAATGTATTACGATTAAGCGGTTTCAAGGGACTTAACAGGTATATCAAAGCCGAGGTTAAGGTTGCTTTTTACCGGGTGAAGAACGGTAAGCTCGGTAAGATATTTGCGGCCGATGATTGGGAGGCTAAGGAACCGGAATGAGAGACCGGCGTTAAAGCATTGTTAGGATTTATATTTCTAACAGATAACTGGATCTAAAAAGGGAAAATGAATTTTTTTATCGAATCTAAATTAAAGATAATGTTAATAAAATCGGGGGCCGGATACCCGATTTTTTCATGGTTGGATATCTATTCGTGTTCTTCGTGGTAGATAGGGCCTTTCTGGGCTAATGGATTAGTCAACTAATAAAATGATTCGCGGGAAGGTTATCGATGCGATTTTACAATTACAAATTAAGTTTAACCGACATTGTGATCACTATTTTATTAATAACTTGCTTGGTTTTTTTTAGCGCCTCAGGTTCGCCGGTTTTGGCGGACGATCTTGATCGCGATATTGAACTGCTTACCAATCCCGAATTATATAACGAAGCGGATATCCGGAAATTTGCGAAACAAAACTCGGCTTATTTACTAAGGTATTCCGCCGCCAACCCCTTTGATAAAAACGCTGAGAATCAAATTCTGAAGCAAGAAGCCGGCTTTTTTTTACAATTTATCGACCGTAAAGCAACGAATGACACTTATCAAGCATTGGCCGATAAAATCTATATTCGAATGCCAAACGGGATGGAATCGGCTTTAAAAGAGTCGCTCCTTAAAATAATTGTGGATACATATTTACAAATTTCCAAAAAGTGGGAAGGAATAGGTTTCCACGCGCCCAAGGGGTTTATTTTTATTTGGGTCGTTTCCGGTATCGATGAAATGCGTTATAAATTTGAGACCCGCGAAACAACAATGGCATTTACTTTACCATGCCGGTATATCGTAATTCCCTACCAGGTAATTTCCGCCAAGATTCGCGCCGAATTGGAAATAAAGGCGTTTGCGAATAACAGCTCCGCCGGATTGCGTTATTTTGACGAAAAATTTTTAAAGAAGAGCTTCAAGTCCAATCTGGCGCATGAATTTGTCCACGTTTTGGTTAATTCATCCGTTGGTTTTCCCAAGCTGGAAGCGATGGGCCGGTGGTTTCATGAGGGTATGGCCATTTGGATGGCGCGGGGAAACACTCAAAATTTGACCTTTGAGTATCAAGATTATCAACGGCAGTTTAATTTTATCCGAATGAAATATGGAAACCATAATTTGCATCAGTTTGTTCGGGAAGCGATTATCCGGCGTTCAGTGG
>JBJKPO010000201.1:0-1666 GCA_046706235.1 Bacillota bacterium
TGAAATAGCGAAGGATCAAAGCCGCTGCTGTTCAGATAAACCGGTTCCGACCAGGGACCGCGGATATCTTTCGCGGTCACCAGGTAATTATCAAGGTCAAAGTAATTATTCACGATATTTTTGACAAAGGAATAGCAAAGATAAAAGATTTTTTCCTTAAGGTCATATGTTAGGCAGGGAGCCCAAACACCCTTGGAGGGAGCGATTCCCCGTAAATTGAGTTGGGATTTTCGAGTCAGGGCGTGGGTTAACAGCCGCCAATTTTTTAAATCCCTGGAATGATGAATTCGAATCCCCGGAAACCATTCAAAGGTGGAGGTAGCGATATAATAGTCATCGTCAACCCTGAGAATGGAGGGATCGGGGTTGAAACCCGGTAAAATCGGATTTTCAATCATATCAGTAATCTCCTTTTTTATGATTATAAAGGATTTTTCAGCGTATCCACCGGAGCATAGTCATCGGTAAGCAACGGCGCTTTCTTTAACCAGATCTCCGGCCGGACCAATCGGAAGTCCGCCAGCATTTTCGAGTACCTGGCGACATCCTCGGCGATTAGTCCTTTTTGAGTTAAAAAAGCCGCTTGCTTTTGCCAGTAAGAAGGCTCCCGGCGACAGGAATCTATCGTGGCTATTAAAATTATGTTTCTTTCAAACTTATCCCCGGACCCGGTCCAGCCTCCCACCGGAAAGAGGTAAAGTTGTGGAAATACCGCGTAAAAAGTACGGGTCATGGAACGCAACATCAAACTATTCGGGCCGGCATAAGCACCGATGATATTGGAGACGACCACGCCATGCGGGGTTAAAATACTCCGTACCGACTTTAAAAACTCCAGCGTTGTCAAATGAAAGGGAATAGAGGTTGAGTTATAAGCGTCGATGACTACCAGATCATAGGGCAAAGCCTGTTTTTTCTTAATTGCCGCCGCTACGGCCTCAACAAATAAACGTCCGTCCTGGGTAATCATTCTCAATTTTGGGTCGAAGGGAACCTGAAAGTAGTGGCGGGCTACTTCGACTACTTCGGGATCGATCTCCACCACATCGACGGCGTTTAACGAGGGGTAGTCGTGTAAAAATTTCACCGGCGCGGAACCGCCTCCCAATCCGATAAATAAAGCCCGGGTTGGCTGAGGGTGGGCCACCACTCCTAAATGGAGGTAGGAGGTATATTCAAACAACATTTGTAACGGATAATTCAGGTAAATGCCGCTTTGGAAGGAATTATCGAAATGTAAAAAACGTTGTTGGTCGTATTCGTCGACCCGGATATGATGATACAATGAATCATGCTCGTATATGGTATAAAAAGCTTTGGACCTTGATAAACTTGTCCATAAAAATCCTAATAATAATAGGGCTAGTATCGTTACGATAATAGCGGCATTAATAACCGGCGCGGGGATGGAATCGGCGGAATTTTGGATTATGGATTGCGACCTGGCGTAATAGAGGATGAATATTGATAGTAAGAAGAGGATCAGACCGAGAGTATGGATAATATTGTGGACTCCCATCACCGGAATTAAAAAAAATGAAGTAAGCAGGGTCCCGAAAATACTCCCGGCGCTGGAAATAGCCGAGAGACGGCCGGCGGTGTTTCCGATGCTGGTCAAATTCCGGCCGGACAATTTGATGCCATACGGGGAGATTGAGGCTAACAG
>JBJKPO010000202.1:0-4072 GCA_046706235.1 Bacillota bacterium
AAAGCCTCGCTAATCACCGTGGTTGATCTGGGACTAAATACTTTGATGTTTGCTTTATTGACGTTAGTAGCGATCGCATTGAATGTCGAGTTGTTAAAGAATAGTATTTTAAATGGGATTTATCATATTTTGAAATGGATACTCCTGCTGTTGGCGGTTGGATGCGCCGTTTTTTTATTTTATAAACTTTTGCAAAATTACCATGACCATCGCCAAAATAGACTAGAGAAGTTCAGGTCTTTTTTGGAACAAAAAGGGTGGTTACAGCATCTGCGCCGAGAATTTGATTTATTCAAGGAAGGATGGAACCGGTTGATAAAAGGAAATCCCTTTGGTATCCTGGGGGCGATAGCCGCAACCATAGTTTACTGGTTATTTTATTTATTGCTGGCCCCGATCGTTATTTGGGCGCTTGGTCAAAAAGTTTCCTTTTTTGGTACCATGGGCCGGCAGCTTTTATTTAATTTTGCGCAAATATTGATACCAACTCCCGGTGGTAGCGGTGGTTCCGAACTGATATTGTCTTATGGCTTTCAAAGTGTTGTTGGAGTGCGGTTAATCGGGATTTTCGTATTATTATGGAAGATTTATACCTTTTTCAGTACTTTACTGATTGGAAGTTTGTATTTTATTAAACTAACTTCGGAAAAATCGGGTTGAATTAAATTTTTTAATTTCAATGATATTACTTATGAAATGTTCCCTCGCGAAGCAAAATAAGTTTTAGTGGAGGGATTAATTTTGATTAGTGATAAAATACTTGGAAAGCTAAATAACCACGAAATAAAAACCGGGTTACCCCCGGAAATGCGGAATTGGATTTTACCGCCTTGGTTCAATGATCAAAGCAATCCCTTATCCGTTGATTATGTCCCGGGGAAAGTCGATTTCTATAACTATACCAGCCGGAGTTGGACGATTCTTCGGGACAACGTTTTTAAAAGTTGGATCCGGTTAGATCGTTATGGAGTCATTTATCTTGCCCAACCAAGAATTTCGATTGAAATTTGGGTATATAGTCAAACTATGCTTTATACACCCGGAACTTATTTGGAGATAACCCAGCGATTTTGGGATACCGGTGGCGATATTGATGTATCTTACCGGTTTATGGATGGATTTTTAACAATGACTGTTGCTCCGGTTAAATCGTTTACCTCAAGCGGAATTGAGGTTCGGATCAATACCGTAATTAATACGGAGCGGTTCCTGGACCCAATTGTGGTGGGAATTGTAGTTCGTCCTTATGATGATAAAGGGTTGGCTTCGGTTCATTCGCTTGAATATTACAATCGTTGTCTTAAGATTAATGGACGGGAAGCGTTAAGATTTGAAGAAGAACCGCAGCATTTGTTTTTTTCCAATATGAGCAGTGGTGATGTTCCTCAATATTTCAGTCTTTGGGAGGGTAATACCAAAAGCATAGCAGCGGATGGTAGTTGTACGGGAATAATAGGATTTTCGGATCTTCCAGTCCGGTTGCGTCCGATCAAATTTACGCTAAACAGCCGGCCCAACTGGAACTTTTTCGGTTTTAACCATAGTTTTTTATTAAAAATGAAGAATTTTCCGGATTTTATACAAAAAAAACAAAAAATGATAAATACCCATACCAAACTGGATGAAATGTATAAAGCTAATCTACTTCATTTGGAGACTTTTTGTCTTCCAAAGACTATAGATGCATTTCAAATTTTGGTTTTAAACCGTTTTGGTTTTACTGAAACAAGTAATTGGTATCTCAGGGAATCTTTACGGAAAGTGTGTTGGGATGGGTCGCTTACCGATCGATATATAGGCGGGTCCCGGATTATAGTTGTAATTACCGATTATTACAATCTCAGCCGGGATCGAAATTTAGTGGAAACCTACTGGCCGGTTTGTAAAAAAGTAGGGTTGTGGTTATGCAATCAAGCGGATGCCATTATCCACCCACGGGACTTCCCCCCGCCAACCGGCCTTTTGGGAACCGAAACCGAGCGGTTTTTTTGGATTTGCGGCTCGTTGCATGCGTTGACGGAGTTAGGGACTATTTTAGGAAAAAATGGCGAAATCCAGTTTTTTAAAAACTATTATTTAAGATTGTGGGCCGAATTATTGAATGAAGTTCAAAACCGGTTGAAGAAAATTGATGGAAATGACCTGAATTATCGGAGCGGGAAGGAAGCGATTGCTGATTTATCGGCTTCATATCCGTTATGTCTATTTGAAAAAGGTGAAAAATTTACCCTGCAACTTATTACTTTAGTAATAAAGCATCATCTATTCCGGGGCGGGGTTTATTCACCGCGGGATTTCAAGGGAATCCAGCTTGAGTTGACCGCAAGATTGGGTCAAGTTATGATTCGAGAAGGGATTGAATATCAAGAAATTTTAAATCTATTAATTACCAAAGCGAGTATGACCTGGAGTTGGCCTGATTTGCTCAATCCCTTATCCAACCAGGGGATCGGAGAAAAAGGGCACGATCCGCGAGTGATTTACCAGATGCTGTTATTAATTCGGTGCCTGTTCGTTATTGAGGAAGGGGAGGCTCTTTATTTGTTGCCGGGGATTTTTTATAGCCGGTTTTGGGATAAGCCTCAAATTGATCTGGCCAATCTCCCCACTTATTTCGGGACAATTTCCTTAAAAATTCGCTCCATTGGTTCCATTATTCAATTAAACTTTTATCCTGACTTTCACCACGAGCCTCAAAAAATAATTTTGAATTTAGCTCAAAAGTATCGGGTGGTTTTTGCCGATACTTATCTTAAATGTACCGGCGGAGTTTTAGTATTCGGTCCGGATTTACGGGTAATCAGATTACGGCAAGTCAAAGCCTAATGCTTGTCTTGACAACACTTTTTGGGGTACGTTATAATATATTATGTCAAAACTGTTTTAATTGAATAAAGAGGAGGAATTACTGGAGAATGACATTAGAGGTTGGCCAGATCGTTGAGGGTAAAGTTACGGGAATTACTAATTTTGGAGCATTTGTGGAACTACCTAGCGGACAAACAGGGTTAGTTCATATTTCCGAAGTCGCGGATGAGTATGTGAAAGATGTGAATCAGTTTTTAAAAACCAATGATCTGGTCAAAGTTAAGGTTTTGAACCTGGACAAAGGCAAGATCGGTCTTTCGATCCGGCAAGCGCGGCCGTCTTCGCAACCGGAACGGGGAAACAAACAAAATACCCCTAAATCCTTTGAAGATAAGTTAGCCAAATTCATGAAGGACTCCGATGAACGACAGTCGGATTTGCGGCGCAACACCGACGCCAAAAGAGGAGGCCGCGGCGGCGGCCGCGCCCCGAGTATGTGATAAATAAGTGAGATAAAATCCGGATGAATCCGGATTTTTTTATTGTCAATTTTATTTAATGATGTGTATTTTGATAAATAAAAATGACTATCCAGTTAAATCAGCTATAATACATGAAGGGAATAATCTTCTTATCACTAAGAAGGATGGTGGTTATCTCTCCTTCCAAGGACAAAGGGTCTGATTTTAGGCGTATTTTCTTGTACTATCAGCAATTTTTCGCCAGAAACCTTATCTAAATGGATAATCATTTAAATAAAAAAAACAAGCATGAACACCAATGAATACTAATGGACACTAATACTCCGAGAACTGATTTATTTGTGTGCATTCGTGTGAATTCATGGTAAAATAATGAAGAGAATCATGAACCCATAATGAACCACTAATGAACACTAATACTTGCAATAACCGATTTATCAATGATTTATTCGTGTTAATTCGTGTGCATTCGTGGTTAACTAATTTCACTAGATGAAAGAAATTATCTTTTAATGCGGCTATATCAAAATCGCTTAAGTATATTACGTAATTATCACCGTAAGATACGGTTTATGGTGGTTTCGGTAAATAAAGAACAAAACACGTTGAATATGCTGTAACGAAAGCGAGAACGGTCAATGCTCAAAGTTGTAAGCTCGGATTTGGATGATTATTTACGTGATGAGTCCAAATTGGCTGGTGGCCAAGCCTCGGAGGCGGCTTTTCCGGGGTCAATCGGTGAAGTGGCTGAATATCTGCATTCCTGTTGGAAGGCTGGGACC
>JBJKPO010000203.1:0-8456 GCA_046706235.1 Bacillota bacterium
CTTTTACTGCCATGTTGCATTCCTCCAGTTTTTGATATATAATGAACCCGGCCTCACTGATATAAGAAAACTTACTCACCGGCACTTGAAATTGAGTCCGGTTTTCATCCCCTATAACAGTTCCGCCGTTTAAAACCATAACCCGGATAAAGCCGGAACCAACAAGGATTTTATCGATCATTGAAAAATTATTTTCTAAAAAAGCTTGCGCTTTTTAAAGCGCGCGGAGCGGACGAGTTAGGGACTAATCCTTCCGTGATTTATTCATTAACCGTCGCCCGGGCGGCGCCTTCATCAATAATCAATACATCCCGGGGTGTATTCGATAACACCGCTTTAACGGCCATTGCCTTGCTTTTACCACCGGCCACCGCTACGACTTCATCGATTAAACCCAGATCATTGAGTTGCAACCCTACACTGGAAATCGAGTGGACCACTGTACCATCCTGGGTAAAATAATAACCGAAAGCCTCACCTACCGCTCCCTTACTCAAAATCTCATCGACCTTTTCGGCCGGAGTACCCCGGCGTCTGGCCATTTCTTCCGCTGAACCAATCCCATGCAATACCATATCGGCCCGGCGGAGTAACTCCAATAATTCTTTTATTTTTGGTTCACCGGCAATGGTTTGCATCGTTTTAGCCCGTAAATCGTCGGGAGCATGCAACAAGCGGTAACTGGCGCCAAGCCCTTTAGCGATATTAGCGGCCACGGTATTCGCCTGTATTTCTACATCTTCCCCCAGTCCGCCCCGGGCTGGGACTACGGTAATATTTCGTTTTAACGAGGGAGTTATTAAGACGCCGGCGACTTCGGCCATGGTCGTGCCTCCGGAAACCGCTAAAATAGAGCCGTCTTTTAAATTTTGCAATAAATATTGAGCGGTTACCCTGGCTAAATCCTTTTTTACCGATTGATCCTGATCGGAGTCTCCCGGTACGATAATCACCCGTTTAACCTGGTAAAGAGCGGCAATTTTAGCTTCGAGGACACTTAAACCTTGAATCTCGCGGATATACTCCTCCAACTCCCATAATAAAAGTTCCCCGCTTGGAGTTACCTGCATACCGGTGGGTGAATAACTAATCAATTCTTGTTCCTTAAGTATATCAACTTCATTACGAATTTTCCGTTCTTGCAGTTGGAGTTTATCCGCCAGCGCCCTGCGGCCCACCGGTTGTAAAAAACGGATCGAACGGAGGATTTGATATCTTGAAAGCAACCGTGAAATAACTTCCGGAACTATCTTTTGTTGTAACGATAAGAATTTATCCATATCTAAACTTAATCAAATCTCCTTAATCCTTGTCTTTTGACTTAGTCACCGTCGCCCCTCCCATATGTTTAAAAAAACCTGGTAAGGAAGGAAAGTCTGGTTAATATTTGTCCCAGCATATAATTTTACGTCCCACGATTCCCTAAAAAAATAATAAACAACGGATTTCATTTTACCAAAAAATCACTTCATTCATTCTCTTTTTCAGAGTAAATTCCTGCTTCATTTGAAAAATTTTTCGCGATTTCTAAAATAAGCCGCAAGCGATGATTAACCGCTGATTTACTAATTGGCGGCCGGTGGTATTCACCCAGTTCTTTCAATGAAGCTTCAGGGTATTCCAACCGCAGTTCGGCAGTTTGGCGTAATTTAGCCGGTAAATCCCGCAGTCCGGTTTTTTGAATTAAATGATTGATGAGTTCGACTTGATTCCAGGCAGCGTTTAAGGTTTTTTCCAGGTTGGCGGTTTCACAATTGACAATCCGGTTTACTTCCCCACGCAACCCTTTAATGACTTTCACCTCTTCTAATTTGATTACCGCGGCATGCGCCTTGATTAACGATAAAAAATGAATAATAGCCGCGCTATCATTTAAATAAACTAAGTATTGATCCTTACGGATACTTGTTTTAGCTTTAATTCCCTGTAAATTCATAAGATAGATCAAACCATCGGCAAATTCTTCATTATGGATAACCATTTCCAAATGATAAGTTTTCTTCTGGGGATCGGTGACCGAGCCGCCCGCCAAAAACGCTCCCCGAAGAAATGAAGCCCGGCAGCAACTCCCTTTTAACAACTCCGGATCGATGCTTCCTGTAAGGGAATGCTCCCGGGTTAACATTCCCAAATCGTACAACATCTCATGAAGTCCCAGTTGGGACCGAATCACCAAATTATTCCGGTGCAATTTACCGACCTTTTCAATCTGTTCCACTATATTTTCCGAGTCCAGATGATACGAGGCTTTCAATAAACGAACCACCCGGCGGGCTACCCCGGCGGCCTCGGTCGCGACTGATAATGACAATTGATGTTGTCCGGCGATATGAATACTCCCCGCAATATGAAATATCGCGGATAATTCGGCTTTAATACAACACCGGCATTTGGTAATCGGATTTCTGGCAACCTCATCGCGTACCGTTTGCGAAAACCGTTCCATTTTTAAATCGACTCCTTAAAGACGTTAATATTTATGATTACCGGTTCATAAAAATGAACGATCCGATCTTTTATAAAACCGGAGGAGGTCGAAAAATGATCAACATTGTTTGGTTCTTTCTAATGAGCATCAGTATTTTAATTGCCGCGGCAACCGGGAAATCCGCGTTAATTTCCAATTCTATTTTTGCCAGCGCCGGTAAAGCCGTGGAATTTACCATCGGTTTGGCCGGTATTATTGCCTTTTGGTCCGGGATTTTAAAAATTGCCGAAGTTTCCGGGGTAACCGAGGCCATCGCCCGTATCTTTCAACCTTTACTTTCCAAATTATTCCCAAAAATACCAACAGGCCATCCGGCGCTCGGTTTAATCTCGATGACTTTCGCCGCCAACCTTTTCGGATTGGGAAACGTTGCCACTCCGTTGGGTTTAAAGACCATGGCTGAACTAAAAACATTGAACGCCGATTCGGATAAAGCTTCCGATGCAATTTGCACTTTTATGGCGCTGGTCTTTGGCGGTTTGAGTCTAATTCCTTCCACTTTAATCGCGATTCGATCCCGGGCCGGCTCCGCTAATTCCGTTTTAATCATTGCCCCGGTTTTTATTCTTACCGTTATCGGGACCTTAATGGGTTTACTTATCAATTACTTTGCTTTGCGACTCGCAAAAAACAAAACGGTACGCGCTAAAAAGGGGAATTCCAATTGATTAATATTCTGTTCTTGTTTTCCCAATGGTCGATTCCGTTGCTGATCCTTTTGATCTTAGGTATCGGATTTAAAAAAAAGATTAAAGTTTATGAAATCTTTATTCAAGGAGCGATGGAAGGGATTAAGACCACCATCCGGTTAACCCCTTATATTTTAGCCATCTTTGTAGCCATAGGTATTTTCAGAAGCTCCGGCGCATTAGGTTTAGTTGTCTCCATTTTGAAACCGGTACTTAATTTTTTGCAAATACCACCGGATTTGCTTACTCTGGGATAATTAAAACCACTCTCCGGTTCAGCATCCTTGGGAACGACCGCCGAAATGCTTAATAAATTCGGTCCCGATTCGGTAACCGGAATCACCGCCTCAATTATCCAGGGAAGCAGTGAAACCACCTTCTACGTTATGTCCCTTTATTTAGGGTCTGTAAATATTAAAAACGCCCGTCATATATTATTAATGGGACTGGTCTGCGAATTTGCGGTATTTATTTTAGCCTTACTCATTGGTCCGGTAATAGCAGGTAAATGAAAAGGGTAAAGAGTAAAGGGGAAAGGGTAAAAAACCTTCATTCACCTAAACATGATTTATTCGTCCGTTCAACTAATACTTACAGATACGCCTTTGCGTGGTCTTAATTTATAGTAGACGCCTGTAAATTCTGCTAATCCTTAAATCCTGAAGCCTCCTCTTTTGGGGAGGCGAATTCTGTTTTAAAAGGGGATTTTTGATGAAATTACCGGTTCGGTTTTTGAAGTTGTTTCAATTTCGGGTGATACGGCAGTGTTATTACCGGAACCAATGGTCGGTTTGGAATATTTATCCCAGTCAATCGGGAGATCCAATTGTTTTTCAGCCAAGTCCAACAACCCGCCTAAAAAACTCTTAAACTGACATTTAAAATACTCGACCTGATTCTTTAGCAAAGCGAGATTACGCAATTCGGCCTGGATTTCTTCTTTGGTCCCGACTCTAATTTGCTCCCCCTGAACTTGGGCTTCCTTGACAATCAGCCCGGCCTCCTCGCGGGCCGCTTTTTTAACTTCTTCGGCAGTTTCTTGGGCGATCACCATCGTATTCCTGAGGGTCTCTTCAATTAAGGAATACTGATTGATTCTTTCATTTAATTCATCAATACGTTCCTTTAATTCCAGATTTTCCCGGTAAAGATGCTCGTAATCCTTGATTATCCGATCCATAAAATCTTGAATTTCATCTCGGTTATAACCTCGGAAGCTACGATGAAATACCATAGTTTCCAAATCTACTGGAGTAAACATGCTTTCCCCACTCCTCGTTTTGATTAATCCCTAACCCGTCCAATGCTGCGCGCTTTAGAAGCGCGACTTTTGTTGGAAAAGAAATTATTAGATGATCGATAAATTCCTTGTTGGTTCCGGCTTGTCCGGGTTATGTATGAATTAAAAAATAAAGGGTAAAAGTTTCTTTAAAGTTTTTATTTCACTTTTTACACTTTACTCTTTACACTTTTATAATAGTCTTACCAGAACAACCCCCAACCGTCCTTTTTTAGATGTGCCGGTCAGTTCGCGCAATACCACCCGGCCCCTGCCCCGGATGGATATAGTATCCCCCGATGATAATTGACTGTCGGGATTATTAATGGTTTTCCAATTGACTTTTACCCGGAGTGCCTTGATTTCTTTTGCCATTTTAGTCCGGGATTCACCAAAACCCAGCGCGGCGACGGCATCCAGCCGCAAGGAAGCAACCGTCGATCTAATTATTTTTTCCCTTAAATTAGGCGGATTTAATTGTTCCGGATCAATCTCGGCGACGATAACTTTTTGATTAGACACTTTGGTAAGATTAAACCGGATAAATTCAACCAGTTCCGGTACTGAAACAACTTGACAACCGGTGGCGGAAAGTATTAAATCCCCAATCTTTTGCCGCTTAATGCCAAGTCCGGTTAACGAACCCAAATAATCACGATGTTTAAGTTGATTCGGGCCCCCGCAATCAATTTCCAAAAACGCCAGTTGTGGCTCTATAATTTGCGCGATATAATAATCAGGATATATTACCAGGCGCCGGCGTTCCGCATTTTGATAACCTCCGTACGAATTATAACGAATCCCGGTAACCCAACTTAAAATAGCCTGAGCCTCTTCCCGTTCGGCCGGATCGAAAAAATCGGTCCAAGCCGGTTGTCCGTCTCGTAGACTCCGTTTGGCCAATTCATTGATTTGGGCTGCAAATCTTTTCGTTTCGGCACTTTCATGACTAACCGGTTTATCTTCCATATCCATCCTATTTACAATATACTTTGAGCCAATTGCCGGGAACGTTCCATGGCGGCTTCAACCGCTTTGATAATTGAAGCCGTAACCGCCCCTTTATCCAATTCAAACAACCCGGCGGCCGTTGTTCCACCGGGAGAAGTGACTTCATTCCTTAACTTCGCCGGATGTTCCCCGCTTTCTTTTAACAATTCCACTGAACCTGATAACGTTTGAGTAACCATCATCGTTGCAATATCCCGAGGCAATCCAAGCATAACACCCGCATCGATTAACGACTCGATAAAATAATAGACATAAGCCGGTCCACTGCCACTTAAAGCAGTGATTGCATGCATCTGCGATTCGTTAATCTGAAAAACAATTCCAACACAACCGAAAATATCCTCCACAATCTCCAAATCATCGGAGTTACAACTTTTACCCACACAATAAGCTGAGACGCCTTTACTTATTCTAGCTAAAATATTCGGCATGACTCGAACAAATTTGGCATCTCCATACTTTTCCAACGAGTTCAACGTAATCCCGGCGGCAATTGAAATCACCAAATGTGATTCGGTAAGGGCCGGGGCCAGTTCCGTAAGGATCGTCGCCATGATCTGCGGTTTTACCGCTAAAATGATGACCCGGCATTCCGCGGCAAGCGATGCCAAATCATTCTTCGAATGAATTCCTAAATTATGCTGTAACGACTTTAACTTGATTTGATCGGGTTCAATTAAAAATACAGCCTCGGGATTTCTAAGCCCCGCCCCCAAAACTCCCTTGACTAAAGCCGCTCCCATCGCCCCACCGCCGACAACTCCTATTTTATACATCAAATCCAACCTCCCGGATTAATTATTATTACTACCGATTAAGCCCCGAAAAATTAGAATTATTTAACCCGTGTTCCCTCTCTTTATCTTTAATCTCCGTTTTAAACGGCACCGACACCTCAATATGAGCCGGTGTAAATAAAAATATCGAACCGCTAATCCGTTGCATCGTCCCTTCGAGGGAATAAATGGCTCCTCCGATAAAATCGGCAATTCTACGGGCCACGACTCGATCGGTTTCTTCTAAATTAATAATAACCGCCCGTTTATTCTTAAGATGATCGACGATCCCTTGCACTTCTTCAAAATCAACCGGTTCGATAATCACCATTTTTAACGTTTTATTGGAATTGGCCAAACTGTATAACTTTCCGCGTTCCTTGCTATCTTTGGGGAAATATTCATCCTGAACGGCAGTCTCATCTTCCTCAATATACTCGGCCTCAAAGCCAAAAATATTTAGAAATTTTTCAAATAATCCGCGATTAGCCGCGCGATTTTTTTGAATTTCCTCTTCATTATCCCATTTTTGCAATATATTCACCCCGCTCATTTTGGCGCTTTAACGCCGAATCTTTTAACAATTTCATTGAAAAATCGCCGTTCCAATCCGGAGTAGATTGGCTCCTTCTTCCACCGCTTCAGGGTAATCCTGACTCATTCCCATCGACAAATAACGCCAGCTTGCTTTAGATTTCACCAGGGAACTGTTTTTAACCTCTTCAAATAAATTTCGCAAGCGTCGAAAAATAGGACGAGTTACCTCGGGACTCACCCCATATGGCGCCATGGTCATTAAACCCGCGGGAGTTAAATTGGGAAACTCATTAATGTAATCCAATAACTTCCACAACTCATCCGAATGAATTCCATGCTTGGAAGTTTCTCCTGAAATATTAACCTGAATCAAAAACCGGCATTGAAAATTCATTTTTTCCGCTTGTTTGGCAAGTTCCAGAATTAACTCCTCACGATCGACCGAATGAATTAGATCGAATGTTTCCAATGCTTTCTTAACCTTATTAGTTTGCAGCGTACCAATCAAATGTTTGGTTACTTCTTTTTCCAACAAGGGAAACTTAGCCAAACCATCTTGGACCTTATTCTCGCCGATATCGGTTATCCCGCAACGAATCGCTTCGTTGATACGGTCCGTATCGACATATTTGGTCACCGCAATAATGGTGATCTCCGCCGGATCACGGTTGGCCTTTTCGGCTCTGATCCGTACTTGTTCTTTGATTGTGTCTAAATTCGCGCTGATTTTCATATTATTATAATAACCTGGAACCTAATTCGGCAAGAGCGGAACGTTCACCTTTTACCAAGGTGATATGTCCGGCTAATCGTTCGTTTTTAAACCTTTCCACCACAAAAGTCAACCCGTTGCTGTTCGAATCGAGATACGGATGATCAATCTGGTAAGGATCCCCGGTTAAAACGATTTTAGTTCCTTCCCCAACCCTCGTAATGACGGTTCGAATTTCATGCGGCGAAAGGTTTTGCGCCTCATCAATCAGTAAAAATTGATTCGGAATGCTGCGCCCCCGGATATAGGTTAAGGCCTCCAATTCTAAAAGATTCATATCCTTCATGCTATTTACCAGATGATCGATTTTTTCATTCCTGTCCCTGTTATTAAAAAGAAACTCCAGGTTATCATAGATAGGTTGCATCCAGGGTCTCAACTTTTCATCGATATCCCCCGGTAAATAGCCTAAATCGTTACCAAGTGGAATAACCGGCCTGGATACGGATAAACGTCGGTATTTAGAGTCTTCCACAACTTTCTGAAGCCCAGCGGCAAGGGCCAAAAGAGTTTTACCGGTCCCGGCTCTCCCAATAAGCGTTACTAAACGAATCTCGTCGTCCAGTAAAAGCTCAACCGCAAATCGCTGCTCTTTATTACGGGCTTTCAAATCAAACGGTTCCTGATTCGAATACCGTAACGGAACCAATTTTCCGGCGTAAAGATGCCGCGCCAAAGCGGATTTGGAAGAACCGAAAGAATCCTCCAGAATGATCAATTGATTTGAAAACAGTTCAACATCTTTCAAAACTACTTCCCCCGACGCATAAAAACGGTCGATAATATCGGGTTCGACCTTTAAAATACGCGCTCCGGTATAAACCTCCTCAATCTCAATGTAATCGGTTTCATAATCCTCGGCGGCAATTCCCAAAGCGTCCGCCTTGATCCGCATATTAATATC
>JBJKPO010000204.1:0-6475 GCA_046706235.1 Bacillota bacterium
TATTCATTGCAGATTTAATTTTCTGTAACTCTTCTTCGGATACTCTCATTGATTCACCTTCATATTTTAATGATTCAATGGGATTATCGGTTAGTTTGGTTAAAAAATTTAACTCAACTTATATAGATAACCTCTTGTGCTAATTTTTTTAATTGAAGGAATAGCTGTGGGCTGTTGCTTTTTTGGAGAAATTGTACCTGTTGGATTATCTATGATATTAGTCCCCAATAATTCATCAATCGCCTTTGTTTTAGCAATATTTGTTGTTGCAGCCATAATAATTTTGGCAGTTTTAGTATCCAATACTTTTACTGCCAATCTCACACTATCTCCAAATGAAGTAATTGTTCCAGTAATCAAAGCGTCAGTACCGGCAATCTCGCCTAATTTTTTAGCAGCAGCTGGATCAATTAATCCAGATGATGAAAGTTTATATTCCTTTACCAATGTTTTTAAATGAGTCCGGTCGACTACTTCAAAGCCATTGCCCGATGCCGCCAATGATACCGAAAGTTCCTCAGCCAAAAACCGGCCCAACTCGGTAACATTGCCTTGTAAGTCGGTAAAGTCAACTACTGCAACCACTTTCTTCTTTGAAGCAATAATTTTTTGGGCCAAATCTCCGGTCAGGCTTTTAATTTCCTTTTCATATGCCAAACCGATTGAACTTATTAAGAATAAGAAAGCCGCAATTACAATGAATCTTGAATGCTTTTTCATGGAAATCCTCCGTTCTTTTTAAAATCTATTCAAGTATTTGATCGGAATACTGTTCCGCAAGCATTTCTAATCCCCGCCCTAGAGCAGCGTCATTGGAAAAACCCGCTCCAGTGATGGGGGGGATTTTATTGGTTTTTGTAATCCGGCCACTTGAGTCAATAATTTGATATATGAAATAGATATCGCATGAGACTAAATCCTAATCGATATTATTTTCGACATTTTGGCGAAATGAAAATTTAAGACGGCCAATGATAATATGATGTAAACGAGACATTATACCGGAACGAACCAGGATTTCGGTATGTCCTTTCTGAAATTCAGCTAAAAATCCTTTTTTTGCTAATGCATTAACGTCAAATAAATTAGTTATTAAATGATATTGATTGGACTTCAAAAGACTAGTCAGTTCAATTGCCGGTGAAAAGTCATTTGCGTTGCCTCGGGATTCGATAATTAAGGCTATATTAGGTTTATCAGTAGAATAAACAACATTTGAATTGATAAGAGACTTAAATTGTTGTAAACGATCAGGCCCTTTTTCCCCTTGTTTAGTTTTAACATGCATTGGTGTTGATTCAGGAACTCCAGGCGCCTTTATATGTAAATGATCGTAAATTACAAATCCCAACATAATCGCTGCAATTAATACACTGATCTTTGTCCATTTCGTTTCGGAAAATTTCATAAATGCACCTCAAATATCGATTCATCTATCAAATAAGCTTAAAATAGTAGGTTCATAACCTAATTCTTTAATAAATCCATCTAAATCATTTCGTATATGGCGTAAATCATAATAAGTACTGCTAATAAATACTCTAGGTTTAGCCATTTTTAAATCATCTCCCAAAATTTTTAAGTCCGGATTAAGTCAACATTATTATTTTTAATGTAACAACTAGTTTTACTTTAATTTTCGGATATTTTATATTATGCTTTATAGAAAACTCAGTATATCTAAAAAACCATAGGTTACCCCATGGTTTTTTAGCATTAAACCCAGTAAGCAGCTCATTGTCACATATTTTCAAACTTATTTACCAAATTTATGCTCCTTTACCTACGCCATCAACATCTCCGTATACTCTTCCCGTTTCGTTTAGGGGAATCTGTGAAGATTTAAATTGAAGCGGTTCTAATTCATTCCTCAAATAATTCTAATTGAGTGTTATCCAAAGGCTTTTGCAGGTCGCTATTTTCCGGTTTAAATTTACTTACTTGCAATAAAATCTCCTCATGCTCTTTTGGGCTTGGAAATTTCAAAACCAAGCCTTTTTGTGGTTGATATTCAATCATATTACGCCGGTTATCCTTGAAAGAATCCCTTAAATCCAACATAAAACCGGGCTTATCGAATATATCCTAAACCCGGAATGGTAAAGTATTGGATTAATAATCGAGGAGTGTTCCGGCATTGGCTGGGCGAGCCATATTGAGAGGTTTAATTGAAATAAAGGGTCATTGCAGATAGTTTGATTCTCTTCGGTCATTTACAACTCCTTTGGATGATTGTTCAACCAAATCCGAATAATTAATATCCCCAATATAAACCGAAGCGGCTGGATCTATATAACGTTGAATATTGGTCACCAAACGATGCACCGTATTTCCGCAAGTGCCTTGGGGAATAATCGCCATCAAATGATCCGTGGTTAGTTCCAAGAATATTTGTTGCCATAAATGCCGATCAACCCCGTAAACATGGACTTTGTTAGGCCCCAACCTAATCGGGTTTCCCCACAACCGGAAACGGTTTTCGCGAGATTTATCAAAGGTTGATTTGATCCAATATTCGAAAGTGTCATTGTTTAATGGTTCCGAGAAGATTATGGAAACCGGAGCCCCAATTAATTTTTGAAAAGCGCCCGGCGTAACGGCTGACTCTTTTTGAATTGAATACCATACTTTGTTTTCGGTTGAATCCATCAAGTTTTCATAGATTCTTTGTACAAATAATACATGGTTGCGATGGTCTCTAAAATTGCCGCTACGGTTGGTTACTTTACCATTATCAAAAAAATCGTGCCCGCCTCCGGACGAAGATGGAAATCTTAATTGGTTTATGGCATAAAGAGGCGAATAGATCTTTTGTAATTGGATAAGTTTCTCTTGCACAACCGAAATCTTATCTACTAATGAAATTTTTGAAGCCCGTCTTTCGTATACTTCATCAATATTTATTTCTTCAGGAGGAATGTCTTCATCATCTTCTTTGTCGGAACATTCATTGTCTATTTGATAAATGCTATCATGTAAAAAACCAATTTTGACATACCGGTTGGGATGATTTGATTGGATAATTTTATCCCAGAGAACATTAAATGTCAGACCGCTTAACCAAACGTGATCGAGTTCAGGAGAACTCATTACCAGTTTATTAATCCACTTATCGCTATCTTTACTTTCAATCGAAGTATAAATGGTAAAATACCTCGGTGTTAATACCTCTAAAAAACCCATATTATCCGGTAAATTGCGATCGCTTATCCGAAAAAGATTGTCATCAATGATTTCTGTATCTATTCCATTATTATTTAATATGGAGTCTATTGGTTTAATCCGCTCCGAATCCCCGGTATGTTCAATTAAGTAACTTTTAGTTAAAGGATTCTTCGCTTTACGTTCATCCAATTCTTCGAGGCGCTCTGAAGAATAACCGTCCAAGTATCTTATCATCGCCTCGCGAGAAGAAATAGAATTAAAAAAATTAGTTGAATCTTCGTTGCCCATAATGAACTCCTGTAATTTTTCTATGATAATCTTAGTTTCGGGTCTAAACTCTATAAAGATAAATATATTCACTATTATTATAGCAAAAAAATAAATAAAAAACCTCTATGAATGAGCAATAATAATCTTCCAACCTATAAATATCATAACATTCTTGATAAAACTTATCAAGCACGCCAGGTTCCATTCTTTAGCCAGTTATACACCTTAGTCACAAACAGCGATAAATGTTTTTTCTTTAGATCATAATAATCAAATTGTTCCGGCAACCGGCCATCTTTATTAACGAGAATGCGAATGGACGGGCGGGGAGATACTTGGAGACCGGACCACAACTCCTTTTTCGCCGCTGCTAAGCTGAACCAAATTTCCGATTGGATAAGGTTCCAAGCCAAACAGGAAGTGCTGCGCCAATTCGTTATCAAACAATTCGCCGCTTAAATCCCGGATATATTCTTTGGCAAAAACCGGTTAACTCACCGCTAGTATTTAAAACATCTCCATTTTCTCCCCTTCCTTCAAACAAAGCCCCCGTTCCGGGTCCTGGTAGATCGTAACATACTTCAAGCAATGCGCCAGTTTAAAATCATTCATAATCTCGCCGGGGTGGCGGTTCACCACCCTGGCGACCACCTCCAGGTAACCCTTGAGGTTGACCGGTTCGCCGGATAAGGCCGCTCGTTCCCGGATATGGGATTTATAGAAATAACGGGCCACCTCCCTGGCGCGCCCCAGATCCAACATGCTGACGGTATTGGCATCAATGGTGATCAATGTTTCGAACGGATCGTCTTTAGCAGCCGGTTCGGTAAGCTCAAGCAGATCTTCAAGGAATAAATGCGCGTCGGCATATTGAGCGGCGGCCGAATTGAAGCCGTTTTGAGTAGTGATGAGCTGTGAGAGTTTATTTTGATATTTGATGACTTTGAGAAGCGGGATAATTTCCAGGGCATTAATAATAATGGCAAAAACATTGATGCCGGGGTTTTCAAACAGGTGGGTCAGCGCTTCGACGGTTAGTTCGAGGACTAGCGTGCTTGGCCCGGTATCCATAATCTGGCGGGTTTGCAAACCCAAAGAACGCAAAAAAGTTTGTTGCCTGCCGGTTAAATAGTTATTAAAGTTGCCGTACACGATTGAGTCGATTACGTTAATACCGGTTGCTGTCAGTTTTTCCTGGATTATATTAAACGGATTCATCTCCAACGGGTTTCGGCCGTATGATTTCAGTAATGAATGAATGGTTTCATAGTCGGCGTAAACGATGGCGTTTAACGGGGGATCATTTGACGATGGGAACATTTTGGACGGCTCCGGTATTTTTTGTGAATTCTTTTCCCAATTATATACTAAAAATGTATAAAAAACAAGTCAAATGTGAATATTTTTCACTATTGTAGAGTTTATTTTTACTCTGCGATATGCTATTGGTAGTTGGAGCGTGAAAAATGAGCACATTTGGGAAAAGACTAAAACAATTACGGGAAAAAAAAGACCTGACCCAACAAGAACTGGCGGAATTTTTATCCATTAACCGTGATGCCCTGGCCAAGTGGGAAACCGACAAGGCTTATCCCGATCTCGACATGGTCAGGGATATCGCCGAGTTTTATGATGTGACAACCGATTATTTAATCGGAAAAGATGATCGTACTTTTGAAACACGGGTGAACGAAATAATTAAAAGTAATAAAGGCGTGCTGGACCAAAAAGAACAGGAGTTTTTACTGGAAATGATTAACAATTATTTTGAGACGGTAAAAAACCGAAAAAATATTTAACGGAGAATATCAACTTTTTAAGTTCAATATATACTCACAAGCCTCTTTCTGTTTATCCATAAGCGCTTTTTGGTTTTCTTCGATTCTATCCAGTCTTTTGATAATATCCTCAATTAGAATTTCAGACTTTAAATCAATTTCATAATCATGTTTGGCCCGGATCCGGTCCTTTGCTTCCTGCCGGTTTTGGCTCATCATAATAATCGGAGCTTGCATCGCCGCGATACAGGACAATACCAGATTCAATAAAATAAATGGAAAAGGATCAAAAGGACGTAATATTAACTGGATTGAATTAAAAATTACCCATAATAACAAAATAAGCGCAAATGAAATAATAAAAGTCCAACTACCGGCAAAATCCGCCATTTTGTCGGCGATTCGATCACCCAAAGAAAGGCTCTCTTCATGAATATCATTGATATTTTGTGAATGCCGCATTTTGGCTAGTTCTTTAGCATCCCTGATCTCATTTATCTTTTGAATTTGAGAACGGTTCATATTAATCATCGCCTCTTTTTCATATTTATCCTATTCCAATCATTTTTAATTTATTATTTAAATTTCCCGACATATTCTTTTCAATAAAGAATATTTACGTCCTCTTTTATGAAGCATTATTCTTTCAATAACCTCTATGAGTTTTTAAGCATTTCCTAAGTATTGCAATTGTAAACGATAAAACTCTTATTTATGATTAATGCTTTGATTTTTTTTTTGTCGCTGAAATTTATTTGACAAGCATAACAGTGCTATGTATAATAAAATCACGCATAGTACTGCTAGGTATTAATAAATGGAGTATAATCATGAATATCTCCAAAGATTTAATTGCGGCTTCAAGCACTCCTTTAGTACTTGCCATTTTAAAAGAACAAGCCAATTATGGCTATGCAATTATCAAACGGGTCAAAGAGTTATCCCAAAATGAGTTGCAATGGACGGAAGGAATGTTATATCCGATATTGCACCGTCTGGAAGATCGAAACTTGATTGAATCATATTGGCAAATATCCGAAACAGGCCGGCAAAGGAAGTATTACCGAATTCGGGAAGCAGGTGTTACCGAACTGGAACGATTATGGAAACAATGGGAAATGGTCCAGGCCGCATTAGAAAAAAGTTGTGGAAAATAAAGTGCAAGGAGCTGATTTTTCGGTTTATGTAATAAAAATGCTGCGATTTTAATTGCTAAACATAAGTAATTGGACTATACTATCAGTAAATGTCATAATACAAAG
>JBJKPO010000205.1:0-3262 GCA_046706235.1 Bacillota bacterium
CGCCGGTTTGTGGATTGCGGCCCTTGCGGGCTTCCCGTTTTTTCACTTCAAAACTACCGAAACCAACTAGTTGAACCTTGTTGCCTTTGGCTAAAGCACTGCTGATAGCTCCTACTATCGCATCAATCGCATTCGCGGAAGCCTTCTTAGTCAGTTTCGTCTTGTCGGCTACCTTATTGATAAGTTCATTTTTGGTCAAAATATACGCCTCCTTAATTGATAATTTCAATGTGTTGAGGTAATTCAAATATCCTCTGTCTTTTATGATGTTTAACCCCGCTAAGATAATATTCGGAAGATTTTCAAGAACACTTAATAGTAATTTTATATAATTCACGGTTTTCTTCTAATTTTTATCCAGAAGACATTTTTAAACAAGAACATCACCGGGTTTTAATCCCCTGAAAACCTTACAACTTTATAAGAAAAATTAAACGCATTAATCCCTGACCCGTCCGCTCAGCACGCTTTAAAAGCGTGAGTTTTTTTTAATTCCTTTGGATGGTATTACCTCGATTTTTCCCCGAAAACCTGGGCTGAGAACCGGAATAGTTCAGTCTCCGGTTTTTTATAGGCATCCCGGTTCAATCCGGCTTTCATTCCCATTTGCTCCAAGTATGTTGTCTTATCCCAATTCCATTCCAAGGGAACCTGAGGCAAAAACACTCCCGAGTGAAAACCATTTTTCAGCACCAGGCCGTCCCGGCCGATTTTAATTTCATCAAGCTCCTTCACTTTTTCTAGCGGCGTCATTACGGAAATTTCAATCTCGATATCCGCAAGTTCGTCATTGGTCACTTTGGGAAAACGCGGATCGTGCGCGGCGGCATTTTGAGCGTTTTCAATCACCCCGCGATACAACGGTCCGATTCCTACAATATTGCCAATACATCCCCGCAAATCCCCGTGTTTGGTTAAGGTTACAAAAACGCCCAATTTTTGTTTAAGGGCCTCGGTCAGCTTGAACTCATCCAATTTCGAATCCGGGAACTCGGAAATCCCTTTGGAGATGAAATTATCCAATACAAATCGCGCCAGTTTGATTAACGTCTTCTCTTCTTCCTGATCCAAATATTTTTGTTCGATCACCGGAGCCGTCGACCCCAGGACCCCCAGAGCAACCGCGGCGTAACTCACCGAATTACTCCAGTCTCCGGTCAAGTCGCCGCTGGTATAATAATCCAAAACCTGGACGTTACCCGGCCAACGGTTGATTTCAAACATTTTTAGCAGCAAGGTAATTGGATTGCGGCCGCAAATCGTGGCTCCGGTTTGTTCAATGTAACCGGCGAACCGATCCGGACTCTTTTGGGCAATACAATTCAACGCTCCTTGATCCAACATGTAAATACCGGTACGGTTGTCACTGTCAAATTTGGGCTCATAGTCGAAATTTGCTCCAAAATGAGTAAAATCCGAACTAGTTATAATTACGGTACTGTCATCGACAATCGTGGAAATGGCTCTCGCCGTTAGTTCCAGGGCTTGGCTATCCAGATCGCCGACAATAATCGAAACTAGTTTCGCTCCAGGTAATACTTTTTGCAAAAAAGGGATTTGCACTTCATCGCTATGTTCCCTGGTGGAGGCGGCATCATTTTTGCCATAAGGAAATTTCATCCGTTTTAATTCATCAATGGCGTCCCGATCCACCGGATAGATACCTAACGGAGTTTTATAAGGACGTTCGTTGATTACCACGCCCCTAATATAAGCGTAGTGGCTGGTCGCCAATAAAATCACCCGTTTGATAACCGCTGATTTAAACTCTTGAAAGATTTTATAAGCGCCGGCCGCCGCCGGACCGCTAAATTGATAACCGGCATGCGGCACGATAACGGCCCGCGGAATTTGACCGATATTAACCTCAGCCTCGGTAAGCATTTGATCCAACTCCCGCGATAACACCCCGGCCTCTCCGGGATAAAAACGGCCGGCCTGAGATGGTTCACGCGGAATTTGGTTTCCATCGTCCTTATGTTCATTTGGATTCATCATAATCACCACTAAGATCAATTAGTTATTTTTTTTACCCAATCCAATTTATCATATAAAATTCTTCCAGTTTTGGCGCCGAGTTTCATGGTTCGTTTGCCCATTGCCGTCTTAAGGCGAATCGTATAAATATCTTTATTCAGTGTAACCGATAATACCTTTGCTTTTTTATGCTCG
Organism: Bacillota bacterium; assembly: GCA_046706235.1. Classification (GTDB taxonomy): domain Bacteria; phylum Bacillota; class UBA4882; order UBA8346; family UBA8346; genus JAEZJQ01. Next base: position 2,173 of record JBJKPO010000205.1, read on the forward strand.
TTTAAAGCGATGTTGATCGCTTGTTTCCGGCTGATTTTATGTTTGTCTTGCGAATGAACCGAAGCCGTTGACTTGTGAACGGTTTTGGCTCCAGTACTGATTGGCGTTTGAGATAATAAAGTAACGGAAAGCAGAGTTATACAACATAGTATTATTATTTTTTTATTCATCCAAATTACTCCTTTTTTTTACCATTGTTAAGTTTATTATTACCGGGAAAGCGTATTATAATGAAGAATTCTTCTTTAATTGGTTACAATATCTCCATTTTCGGAAAAAGTAATCGGTCTTTCCAATGTTCTTTTCATTTTTTATCTTCCTATTAATTTTAATACAAAACTCAATAATCAACAGGCCACAATATCTTAAATAAATTCGGTATCAATCAAAATTATCCTCTTACTACTGTTCTAAATAGAAAAAATTTCCCGATATCATATAACCAATCATCGGATTTGAAATTAAAGGATAACCTGAACCCAAGTATAGATAATTTTTTCTCTCCTCCAACAGGAAAAATCCAACCGATGGCGAACCAATGAAAGATTCTGCTATTAAAATAAAATTTACGGGTGATCCAAATGAATATTGGTCTGGTGGGACTTTCCGGTTCGGGTAAAACGACCCTGTTTAATCTATTAATCGAAGGCCATGCCGAAACCGCGGCAAAAATGGCCGCCAATGTGGGAATGTCCAGAGTGCCCGATAAAAGAATCGACTTTCTTTCCAATATGTATAAACCAAAAAAAACCACCTATGCCCAGATGGAATTGATTGATTTACCAGGGTTGACACCGGGAGGTCAAGGCGGGGCCAATTTCCTGGCGTCGGTTCGAAATGTGGATGCCCTGGTTTGGGTGGTCAGAGCGTTTAACGATAGTAAAGTGGCTCATCCGGCCGGGAATATCAACCCGGCGAGGGATCTGGACTTATTGCACACCGAAATCCTGCTCGCCGACTTGGAACTGGTTGAAAAACGGATTGAACGGCTCGAAGGCGGCAAAAAAAAGAAAGAGAACGATCTCGAAGAACTGGAACTACTCAAAAAGTGCCGGGAAATACTGGAGGGTGAGGGCCGGCTGGAAAGTTT
>JBJKPO010000206.1:0-17023 GCA_046706235.1 Bacillota bacterium
GCTTTCTTAAGATGGGTCTGGGGGCCATCGGTTCGAATACTCTGTCCGAATTTTAAGCGCTGGAAAACTTTAATGATAAACGGGCCAACCACTAGGCAGGTTGTGAAAGCCGCCATTGCTCCCACCAAAATTTTAGCGAATTCCGGCATTAAACCTCATTCCCTTCATCCAATATCGCGGCGATAACTTCTTCCATTTTCATGCCCCGGGAACCTTTAACTAAAACGGTATCCCCCGGAGCGATCGTTTTTTTCAGTTCCGTAATCAAATCGTGTTTTGATGAAAAATAGATTCCGTTATCTTTAGATATACGATTAAGTCCCGTGATATATTCACGGGCCAATTCACCGTATGCAAATAAACGGTCCACCCCGATCTTGCCCGCATATTCACCGATTTCCCGATGGATTTCCCCGGAGGTGTTTCCCAGTTCCAACATATCGGCCAAAACGGCAATCTTACGCCGCCCGTTTTGGTCTGATTTTAAAACATCCAAGGCGGCCCTTACCGAGGTTGGACTGGCATTATAGGTATCGTCAATCACTAAATAGCCGTTTCTTTTAAAAATATTGAGCCGTTTTTCGGTTATTTCCGGTTTCAATAAACCTTTCCGGATATACTCGTTTTCAACCCCTAATTCCTTCGCTACCGTAACAGCGGCCAGCGCGTTTAAAACATTATGACGGCCCGGAATTGAAATTCGTAATTCCAACACGCGTCGGAGAGTTTTTTTCATTGCAACCTTAAATAAAGAACCATTCTCAATTAATTTGATGCCATTCGCCCGGTAATCCAGTTTGGGGCCGTCAATACCATAATAAACGGATTCGGCTTTGGTGGATGAACTCATATCACGAACCATCGGATCATCGCCATTCAAAACCGCCAGACCATTTTCAGGCAAAGATTCAATTAATTCCCTTTTAGCTTTAGCGATTTTTTCCTGAGTCCCAAGCAACTCTAAATGAGTTAGCCCGACGTTGGTCACTATTCCGATGGTGGGCCGGGCGATTTCGGTTAATCGTTTGATTTGACCCAAGCCCCGCATTCCCATTTCAACGACCGCCACGCCGGTGGCGCCGGTTATCTTTAATAACGTAAGCGGCAGACCGATTTCATTGTTAAAATTTGCCTTGGTTTTTATAACGGTAAATTGTTCAGAGAGGATTGCGGCCAATAAATCCTTGGTTGTTGTTTTCCCATTACTGCCGGTAATCCCGATCACCGGTATTGAAAACCGGTTTCGATGATACCCGGCGATTGCTCCCAAAGCGATCAATGTGTTATCCACTTTAATAACCGGGATATCGCTTATTACATCTTCCATTACGATTACAGCCGCGGCTCCGGCATTGGCCGCTTCGGTAATAAAACTATGCCCGTCAAAGTGTTCCCCTTTGATTGCGATAAATAACTCGCCGGGTTTCAATTGTCGGGAGTCAATCGCGATTCCGGATATTTTCCGGTCCGGATCGCCCTGGATTAATGTACCCCCGGTTGCTTCAATGATTTCATTAAGCGTGAAGTCGGCCACTATATCTCTCCTCTAATGCCGCACGGGCTATTTCACGATCATCGAAATGAATTTTCCGGTCGGCTAATTCCTGGTAATCTTCATGGCCTTTGCCGACAATCCAGACTTGATCTCCGGTTTCAGCCAAACCGATCACTTTTTTAATAGCAGCGGCCCGATCGGCTTCAACCAGGACTTTTGCGGAAGGATTGGTTTTGATAAATCCGAGTTCAATCTCTTTGATAATCTGTTCCGGATTCTCAGAGCGGGGATTATCGGAGGTAAGAATTGTAAAGTCGGCCATTTTAGCGGCAATCGCGCCCATGATTGGCCGTTTGGAACGGTCCCGATCCCCGCCGCATCCAAAAACTACGATTAATCGCTTGTTTGCTAATTTGCGGCCGGTTTCAAGCACGTTTTCCAATCCATCAGGAGTATGGGCGTAGTCAATAAAAACATCAAACTCTTTGGCCTCGGGCACCGGTTGAAAACGGCCCGGTACTCCCGGTACCGACTCCAAACCGCGCCGAATCGACGCCAAATCGATACCAATTGCCAGACCAACCGCTAATGCTCCCATACTGTTGTAAATATTACATAAACTCGTTATTTGTAAATGGATTGGAATCGATCCCATCGGAGTTACCGCCGTATATTTCGATCCGGTTACGGTTACCGCAATTTCCCGGGCGTGAACATCGGATGGGTGTTCAATACCGTACGTGATTACTTTAGCGGTTGTTTTATCAATAATTGTTTCAGCATGATTATCGTCATTATTGATAATTGCCCAGGAGATCGCGGGTAAATCAACAAAGAATTTACTTTTTACCCGGAGATATTCCTCAAATGTCCGGTGATAATCCAGATGGTCCTGAGTGATATTAGTAAAAATCCCGTAACGGAAAGTTAACCCATTAACTCGGCCTTGCGCAATGGAATGCGAAGAAACCTCCATAACTACATATTCCATTCCTCTCCGGACCATCTCCGCGAACATTCGCTGCAAATCTAAGAATCCGGGAGTTGTATTTTGCGATGCCAGGTTCTGCTGTCCAATCAGATTAGTAATGGTGCCGATTAATCCGACCCGGTGCCCGGCGGCTTCCAAAATGCTCTTCACCAAATAGGTGGTGGTCGTTTTACCATTGGTGCCGACTACTCCGATTAATTGCAACTTTTGGTCCGGATAATTATAAAATGCCCCGGCGATTTCCCTGAGTACCCCGGAAACCTCCGGGACTTGAATAATGGTTAAATTATAAGTATCGGAGGGCAGGTCCTGAACGATTGCCGCCACGGCGCCCTTTTCAGCCGCCTGCTTTAAAAAACGATGACCGTCATCCCGCGTACCTTTGACGCAGAAAAAAAGCGAACCTGGTTCAACTTGGCGTGAGTCCTGGGAAAGCCCTTTAATTTCAATGTCTAGTGTTCCCAGGATCTTTTGGGTGGAAATTTTCCCAATTAGTTCATTTAATTTCATTTCCGGCCCTCCATTCGTTGTGCAAGGCAATAAAAAGATTAATCTTTTAACCGCTATCCCTTACGCGCCCGAAATTATATATTTTATTTAAATCACTTGGGTTATTCGATAGATTACTAAACAATCCTGCTTATATCAATGGAAAACACTTATAAAAGATGTCAAATATTACGCACGGTAGATCTTACATAGTATATAACCAATTTTCCTTTTTTTATCCTAAATTTGAGAGTTAAGGTTCATTCGGTTGAAAAATGATTTGAACTATCCTACCGGATTCAACCACGGTACCGGGCGGAGGATTTTGTGAAATTGCGATTCCGCTACCCTTTGCCTCCAGTTTTAAACCCATTTCGTTTAATATCTCATTCGCTTTACGTAGCGAACAGCCTTGGAAATTCGGCAGCGGCTGGACTAGCTTATTGCTTCTATTGCTTCCATTAAAATTGTATTGTTCTTCGGGCTCAAAGTAGATTAATATCTTAGTATTCCGGTTGATCCTGGCTCCCGGTTTTGGAATCTGGTCGAACACATAACTTCCCTTTCCGATAAAGCGATATTGAATTTCTTTTTTTTGTAATAGCGCTACGGCTTCACCAACCGGCATATTCAAAATATTGGGAACCATCACTTCATCACTGGTTATCTTCTCCAAAATTTCCGGTTCATATTTCGGGCTAACGTTTAAATAGCGAAGCGCATCCCGGAATATATTTCCGACAACCGGAGCGGCGATTACTCCTCCGTATGTAATTGGAGATCCGGGTTCATCTAAAATAACCAGGGCTACTAAATGCGCCTTATCGGCCGGAGCAAAGCCAATGAAAGATGCAATCACCTTGCTATAGCCACGAATCCCCTGAGTAACTTTTTGAGCGGTTCCGGTTTTTCCGGCAACCCGATAACCTTCCAAATAAGCGCGATTACCTGATCCGTTGGTAACGACCGATTGGAGTAATTTTGACATTAACGAGGCGGTTTTAGCCGACATTACTTGACTTACTACTTCCCGGTCAAATTTTTGCCGTAATTTCCCTTCCGGTGAAACAATTTCTTTTACCAGATGCGGCCGTAATAAATAACCCCCGTTGGCAATGGCGGCCACCCCCATGGCTAACTGGATTGGAGTAACCGTAATTCCCTGGCCGAATCCAATCGTGGCTAATTCCACGTTTTTAACTTTTGCTAACGATTGGAGCATTCCGGGCGATTCACCCGGGAAATCAACGTTAGTCAGCCGGCCGAATCCAAAGGCTTTAATATATTTATAAAAGGGCTCTTTTCCGATTCGTAAGGCTAATGCGGCAAAAACCGGGTTGCAAGAGTTCTCCAACGCTTCAATAAAAGTTTGGCTGCCATGCCCGCCGGGCTTCCAGCACTTAATACGCCGGTCGTCGACAATAATAAAACCCGGGTCAAAAAAAGTGGATTCCAAAGAGACTTTGCCTTCCTCCAAAGCGGCAATCGTCGTAAATACTTTAAAAGTCGAACCCGGTTCGTACATATCGGTAAAAATAGGGCAGCGCCGGTTCTCCGCCGGATAGTCGTTAAAATTGTTGGGATCGTACCTTGGCAAACTGGCGGCCGCTACTATATCTCCATCTTGAGGATTGACCACCACCGCCATTCCCCGCTTGGATTTGGTATCAAGCACTGCTTTTTCCAATTCCCGTTCAACAATATACTGAATATTTTGATCGATGGTCAAAAAAAGGGAATCACCGTTGACAGGTTGCAAATAACGGCGCTCTCCTTGAGGAATATGCCTTCCGGCGGTATCGTATTCGGCTTGATCGCTGCCTGGTATACCTCGTAAATTAATATCATATTGTTTTTCCAATCCTTCAAGCCCTTGATTGTCAATTCCGGCAATACCCAGGATTTGAGCGGCCAAATAGGTTTGGGGATAAAAGCGACGTGCTTTTTGGCTAAACTCGATACCCGTGATTTTTCGGGCGGAGATTATTTTTCGGAGACAGTCGATTTCATTGAATGATGCTTTTCGTTTAATCCAAACAAAAGAGGCCCGTTTGGAGATGAGCCCCTCGATATATTTTTGATCCATCGCCAAAATACTACTCAAAATCCGGGCGATTTCAGTTCTTCTGGAGTGTAATTCCGTTTTGGAAATCGAGCCGTTATTTGGAGAGACATTATTACCAATCCCGATTTCCGCGGGAATTGCATAAATCGAATCGCCATCAATACTGATTGCCAGTTCATTACCCCGGCAATCGTAAATCGTTCCCCGGCGCGGCAAGACCGGAATTGCTCTAAACCGTTGGCTTTCGGCCGATTTTTTAAGCCATCCCGTTAAAAAAAATTGAATGTAAACGACCCGTATTATTAAAGCAAATATTATTACTAAAATCGTTAGTAATAATATTGCAACCCTTTTTTTAGATACCATTTCGATCTGACTCACTCTTTAATCCCTCTCAAGCTAAATTACTACCGGCGCAAAACCGTTAGATTTCGTGTCCGTGATTGTCAAAACGGAAGGACGCGAAGTTAGAGGGTTTACTCCTTGAAATCGGTCATCAAGGAGTTTGGGCCATCGTTTCTCCGAACCCCTCAATCCAGTTAGTCAGTTTAGTCCAGAGGTTGCTCTGGGGAATTGCTTGAGTGGTATATGTTCCATAAGTTCGCGGTTGTTTTGTTTGATGTTCCGGTATCGCGGCAATACAAAGATAATCATCGGGCCCGGCTACTTTCATCCCCAAATCTTTTTCAGCCGCAGTTTGAATGCGTTCAAACGATTCCAAATCCGCCATTTCAATCCGGAGCTTGATGGAACGCCGCTCTAACTTGACAAGTTTTGATTGCCAGACTTTAATCTCGTCAGCCCGTTTAATTAATAAAGATTGAAAAATCAGGTTCGCAACCACGAGACAAAGTGCGACGGCAATGATAATTTGCAACGGCTTATTTAAATACCGTTTTTTTACATGCTTATCTTGAATATATACTTTATCGAAGTAGGTTTTATCTGAACCTCGCCCGTGAGCTTCATTGTCCCCGACATCGTATTCATCCTTTAATTGTTCAATGATTGAGCGTTGCTCTGCCAATATCATGTTTATGCATCCTTTCCCGGCCCTAGTACAATGAATCCCGACTCTTTACATCCCTGTAATCATTATTCTAAAATTTGGCAGTAAAATATTTCCGAAAGTAAACTATTGTAATTTTTCCGCGGCCCGGAGTTTTGCGCTTCTAGCCCGGGCATTTTGGGCCAACTCTAGGCTGGATGGAGTCACCGGTTTATTAGTAAGAATATGCAACCGGGGTTTTCGGTTGCAAATGCAAACCGGAATCGCGGGTGGGCATTGGCAACCCTTGGCCCATTCACCGAAAGTGTTTTTAACAATCCGATCTTCCAATGAATGATACGATATTACCACAACGCGTCCTTCCGGTTTAAGTAAAGTTATCGCTTGATTAAGGGCGTCGCCGAGAAACTCCAATTCGTGATTTACCGCGATCCGTAGTGCTTGAAAACTACGCCGGGCCGGATGTGGTCCGGTCCTGCGCCGGGCCGCCGGAATAGCTTGCTTAATTATTTCCGCTAACTCCCCGGTAGTTTTTATCTCGCGATCCCGGCGGTGCTTATCGATAGATTGGGCAATTCGAAAGTGAAAGCGTTCTTCGCCATACTCACGTAAAATCCGGGCCAGTTCCTCCACCGGAGCGGAATTAATCAGGTGAGCCGCGGTAAACGGCTGGGTCCGGTCCATCCGCATATCGAGCGGAGCGTCATGTTTATAACCAAATCCCCGTTCTTCCAGGTCCAACTGGGGCGAGGAAACTCCCAAATCAAATAAAATACCGTCGATGAGCGTCTGGTTTAAGTCCTGGATAATGTCCTTTAATTCGCTAAAATTACGGCGCGCCAACTCGAACCTTGGCTTTACATTTTTTAACTTTTCTTGAGCGGCTTCAATTGCCGCTTGATCTTGATCGATGCCAATAATCAAACCGGTTTCATCTAACTCGCGGGCAATCCATATGGCGTGCCCGGCCCCTCCCACAGTAGCGTCGACATATACCCCGGATGGTTTTATATTTAAAAACGATAGGCTTTCCTTTAGTAACACGGGTTGATGTTGAAATTCAGACATCTTTAGCCACTCCGGGGTTTAAATTCCTAAATTGACAATATTTTGCGCAAATCCTTCATACGATTGCTTGGTTTCCGCGGAGTATTTTTCCCAGTTCTCTTTTGACCAAACTTCCACTTTAGTCGATACTCCGATCACGTAGACATCTTTTTCAATCCGGGCATGATCCCGTAAATGCTGTGGGATAACCACCCGGCCTTGTTTATCGAGTTCCGCCTCAACCGCTCCGGAAAAAAATAGCCTTACAAAAGCGCGGGTTTTCGGATCCGCGGTGGAGAGTTCTTTAATTTTTTCCTCTAAAATCTTCCATTCGGAATGCGGGTAGATATACAAACAATTATCCAAGCCCTGGTTCAGAATAAAATTGTCGCCCAGGGTATCACGGAATTTTGCCGGGATAATTAACCGTCCCTTCTCATCCAGGGAGTGCTGATACGCTCCCATAAACATGATTGAACACTCCGATCTATTCTACCACTTTGCTCCACTTAGTTACTACTTTCCACCACTTTTCTCTCTGTATTCTCCATTATCGACCATTTTCCTTTTTTTAATAAGTGCGAATAGATTACTTTTTGGTGAAAAATCAAGTTTATTAAGGCTTTTAATGCCGGGGCAACCACAATATATAGTAGTTTTAGAGTAAATACCGGCTGGAAATAACTAGATATTGAAAGGAAAAATTTTTAAAAATTTTATACGATATGGATTTGTGGACGCTGATTCTTTGAGCGATTAAAAAAAGCCTAGTTTTTTAGCTAGACTTTTTCCTTTGGATTTACTTTTTAATGTAGACACCTTACGGGATGCAACCGGAATACTTGATTCATGATAATGATAGTATCTTTTTTTTGAGTAAAGATTTACAGGAGTTTCTGGTAAACTCGAATATAAGGTCAATCAGAACTGAATACCGTTCGCCATGGCAGAACGGAATTTGTGAAGAACAATTGGTATTCTTCGCCGTGAACTGCTTGATCATATTATTCCTTTTAACGAAAAACATCTGGAATATTTGCTTAAGGAATATATCCACCGTTATTACAATCCAAGCAGAACGCATCAGGGTGTCGGGCGACAGACTCCGGTTTTATCGGGGAAACCAATAGAAATGTCTATTAAGGTTACTTCACTGATTTCCGAACCGGTTCTGGGCGGGCTGTATCACAATTACCGGAAAACCGCTTGAGATAATACTTTTCATTTCTATTGAAAAAGCGTTCATGACTTGAATGCTTAGTTTATCACGTTGATTCATCTAAAATTTTACTAAATTTGGAAATTATAAAATGAAATCAACCCATATTTTTATCGTTTTAATTTGAAAAGATGAGCCTAAATTCTGGTAATAGACTCATCTTTTTTCATTGAATTTGATGTCGATGGACTTTTTGAAGTCGACAGGCTAAAAAGATAGGCTCATCTTTTTACATGATTTTTTTATTCCGATGGACTTTTTGCAATCGGCACCCTAACCGCCAAACGCAATTTACAAAGGCGAAAAAGTCAAGGCCGAGCATCGCGAGCCGCGTTTAGCCTTGACTTTTTCGCCGCCGTGAATTAAAATAGCCACCCTCAGGGGCGGCCTTTTTCTTTACCTGCTTCTTTATTCTTTTTTGGGAGTCCTCGAGGACGGCGGGTGACACAATTTCCAAAACCGCATCGGGCGGGCAGGTTGACCCCAACGCCGACTCCAGGACCGGCAGACTGTCACGGACGACAGTCAGGCCACGACGGCCGGTGCCGGACCATCGAATAAAGCGAGACTGCGGATTCCCAGACTATTGGCCCTCCCGCAGTCAACATAAGACGGGGTTATACGATGGCCGATAACCTCCTGACACCACTACTCCGGCGTCGTATCAACCACAACTTATGTTGGCGACCCGCCGCCAGGATTGGCATCGGAGGTTCAGAAGGCTCATGCGCCGGCTTCCTTTTCAGCTTTCTTTAGCGCGTGTGCCGCCGGCAGAAGTTCTTTTCCCGCAGAACGACGGCGCTTTTTCCGTGGTTCGGAGTGGGACTGTATCATCATTTTTTTATTCAATGGTTATTTATATCGATAACTTCTCCATAATTTTTCTCTTTTAACTCTCTTTATTTGGTAGATCTTTACCTGCCATCATCTCTTCCAAGGTATATGTTTTCGGTCGTTTTGCCTCTTCATCATACCTAAAAAATGCTTCCTCTCCTAAATGCTTTTTAACCAACGTTTGTTTTTCAAAAATTTCCGAAGTTGGTTCCACGGATTCCTCTAAAGTTAATAACATAAACCGGTTTTCAGCGAATTCCTCGACCAGTCAGGGGGCCGACTTCAGTTTTTCTTTTCCAAACATTTCGACATACGGAAGGCCGAATAACGCCATCCAGGTAATATTGCCGATACATGTTTCATAAACCGGGAGTATAATGTAAGCCGCTCTGTCATTTAATCTTTTCACTATATGAAACTTAGGATTACCCTTCCCTTCAGGGATTACTAATGGTTCTGCCTTCTATTTATTTCTCTGTAGTTGATTCTCCATCGTTTTAGTACAAGTAGTTTACTTCAAAAGGTTTTTCAAATTTTAACTTATTACATATAACCTTACAATTCCATCCCATTAAAGCCAAATCTCTTGGTACATTTTTTTCAATTTCATCGATTTTTACCCTTTCTATAACTAACTCACGGTTCTCTTTCGGCTTTAGTTGATTTAAGTTAATGCTTCTCTCCCAGAGTTTTGACCATTTCGCCTTAGTACGCATTTTATCAATATCCATAGCACCTTCTTCATCATTAATAATTAATGCTTCTGATATCCAGAATTCTACTAATAGTTTTGGAGGATTAGAAGTAAACTTACTTGGATTTTCTATTATAAGAGCTAAATCAAATACATTTGGTTGATATTCGGCAAGAATTCTTGGATCAGCCCCTTGTTTAAGTTCTTCTCCTTGGATAAGTTCAACCGGAACTAACGGATTTGTCTTAATTCCAACAGTATAAAATATGTACTTTATATTTATAATCTTAATTTGGTTTAAATTAGCTGAAAAAGCTAAACATGTACACAATATATATGCAACTAAAAGCAGAATTAATATTGAACAATATGCCTTTTTCATCACGCAAATACCCTCCTCATTAATACCCCAAGTGAATATGATTAGAATGATCGTATTTTAATTGTAGTGCTTTTGCGTTATTTCGATAAACCTTATAATATAGACCACTTATTCTTGGATCATACCAAATAATTTCGTTAAATTTATTTGGGCAAACTGAATGGATTAAACTAACAAATTCCTGTAATCTAAATCTTCCTTCTGACGCATAAAAAGGATCATATTTCATAACAAGGTTCATTTTACTTTTATAATTAGTAATATTTTTATCATCCCATATTATATTGATATCAGCGTCATCTCCTGTTTGATGTGTTGTATGTGGCCTAAATCGCCCACCTTTTCTCAAAGATAAATCCCCAAATAAAACGTAAGAATTTGGGTGAATATAATTCCAATATAAAGCAATAGTCATTATATCACTTATGAATTCCGGTTTACCCCAATTATGATCTTCATAACAATATCTATCATATTTTAGTCCTAAAATTTTATCAAATGGCAATTGAACAAAATCCGTATCTTCATCTCTAGGTAAATTACTAACTATATCATCTACAACAGACATAATTAACCGTAAAGCTACTTCATCAGAAATTGCCCAATCTCTAATATTAAAACCTTCAGGAACAACTTTATTTCCCCATATCTGTACTCCTGTTGCTAAGGCATTTATTAATTGATCACTTGTATACTGTTCACGGGACAATTGTTTCCAATATTCCATAAACTGTGACCAACTACCGGAAGTTGGTATCCCTGGACCTCCATCACTTGGTATCCATCCCCATTCACAATATGCAGTATTACCTTCCGACCATTGACGTATGACTCCATATGTGTAAGAAAGCTTTTGAGGAAGGCCGCTGGAATAATAATCAGTTGGAGTCCCACTCCAAGGTAATACACCTTCCCAACCACTTACATCTGGCCGTTGTCCTGGGTAACCATCCGCACCGATACAACCTGTCGGATCAACAACACTCAACGGGTTATTCCGACAATAACTATATAAATTCGGGTTATTCGGATCCCCCACCGGATCTTCACTTATGAATCGTCCCGTCTCCGCATCATACCATCGAGCGTTAAAGTAATACAACCCAACATCCGCATCATAACCCTTACCGGTGAATCCCAGATCGTCTTCCTCAAAATCAGGATCTATCTTGCTTTTCCCAAACTGCTGACCGAACGGCAAATAATCCGCATCCCAAACTTTCGTACCGGAACTATTGGTTACCGCCTTAACAGAACCCAAGTGATCGGTATGATACCAATACTTCGAACCAGTTCCCCCAATCACCCCGTCAACCCTGGCGATCAGCTTCGCTCCGGCATATACGTAACTCCTCACTCTGCCGTCGGATATTCGCTTTTCAAAGATCGGCTCAGTACCCTGGAAAACGTAATGAATCCTATCGGTCTGGCTCCCGTTGGTATAAACCTTCTTAACAACCCGTAATCCTTCGGGATCATATCCATACTCTGCTACTATCGTACCATTTTTCTCCACACTTATCAACCGGTTCAATAGATTATAAGAATACTGCCAGTATTCGACCCCTTCGCCTGAAGTTTGGGTAAAGGTAACGGTATCCCCGTTAATACTAAACTTATTTCCCTTTTTAGTCAAATTCCCCGCATTATCATATGTATAAGCATATTTCCCGTCCGTCTTTAGCCGGTCGGAATCGGTATAGTACAAACTATCCCATTGCCCGGTTTGAATAAGCGTAACCGCCGTCAATGTCCGGTTCCCGGCTTTATCATACCGGTACTCGTCGGTCCTGGAGTTCGCCTCCTGGTAGATCCGGAGCATCTTGCCCAATTCATTCAGGAAAGTAGCTGATGAAACCGGATTGATGAAACCGTCCAGTTCGTCATATAACACATGAATCTTCAAATACCGGGCCGATTGGGTATTACTTAAAGTGATCGTCACCACTCCATTGGAATCCTTCTGGAATTCCTGTTCATTTTCGGGGATTAAAGTATAAGTCATATTATCGTTCGAGATATAAAGATCAAAAGTGCCCTGGTTAATCCGGTGCGTGGCATGCGCGCTATCCGGAACCAGCATAATCTTTTTGATTGCCGGAGCTACATTCCCGAAATCCAACCCAATTGTCGATGAGTTGTAGTCCAGGCTCACAACCGCCTGAAACCCGGGGTTACTACTATCAATAAACGCTAACGGATAACCGGCGTTATAGTCCCCGATAACTATCCCGGGTTTGCCCGGTGTATCCTTTGACTCCAGGAATTTTCCATCAGTAGTCGCCTTGGTTAACTGGTTAACGGCATCATAGGTGTAACTCTTGGTCCGGTTGTTTACCGTATCGGTAATTCCGGTAATATTATTGGAGGCGTCATAGAAAAAGCTATAATGCATGATATTGGTGGTACTCTTGGTGGTTTGTAGTTCCTTTAACCGCCGGTTGCTATCGTAAGTATAATCAGTAACCACTCCGTTGATATAATTGATCTGTTTCAAAGCACCGTCGTTATCGTAAGTAAATCCCTGGCTGGCGGTAAACCCGGCCACCTGTTGCAATTGATTGATGCTGTTATAGGTATAACCAAGGTAACTATTGGCCTCCGGATACTTAATCCCGGTCAACAGCCCTTTTTCTTCCGAATACTGATACCCGGTCCGGTAAGTGGCGCCGTCAAAAGTCCGATCGATCGAGTTGACCCGGTTTAACGGATCATTTTGATACTGGCCGTTCTCATAATTATACAAAATGGTATTATTACCGGAATCCCGCACCGTTTTCCGGTTTCCGGCCCGGTCATACTCATACTCCACCCAGTATGCGGAACTATCGGACCCGGTCACCTCAAGACGTGTCAACTGGTTCCGGGCATCATATTGATAAACCCAGTTCGAATCGCGGGAATCGGTCATCCTCACCCGGTTCCCGGCCGGGTCATATGCATACCTGGTAAGGCGATTCAATGAACCTTTCTGCTCCGCCAACCGGTTCAACTCATCATAGGTAAATGAAGCAACTAACTGATTGGGCGCGATCCGCCGGACCTGGTTGCCGTTCGGGTCATATTGATAACTCGTAATCTGCCACAACGGATCGGTAACAGCGGTCAACCAACCCATTCCGTTATAGGAGTAATAAGTTTTATTCCCCCGGCCGTCCTCGGCCATCGTCCGGTTGCCCAACTCGTCATAATCGAACTTTTCCGTCCGTAACTGGGGATGGGTCGCTTGCCGCAGCCGGTTCAAGCTGTCATAGTCATATCCAACGAAGTTTAAAATAGTCGATCCGTCTTCGGCGTAACTTTCCACCTTGGTCTGATTGCCACGGCCATCGTAATAATACTTGGTTTTCAAGACATTATTCACCTTGACCGTCTCCACCCAGTTCCGGGGAGTATAGGTATAACTGGTAACCAGACCGGCACTGTCCCGTTCCGAAAGCTTATTTCCGGCGACATCATAGGCAACCTGGGTATACAGGTTATCGGCTAAGTTTTCGGGAGTATCATCCGGTAAAATGGTCTTAGTCAAACGGTTTTGGTGATCGTATTCATACCAGGTGGTAAATGATTTATCACTGCGCGGATCGGTGATAACCACCGCGTCCCCGGCAATCGAATACCAGGTCACGGGGACATTCGTTCCGGTATTGCGGGGATCGATGGCCGCAATCTTGTTCCCCAACGGATCGTACCGGTACCGGCCCAGGTTCTTTTGGCCAATCTTCGCACCTGTCTGGGGATTGTATTCCACGATATCCTCGCTGAGCAAAAACCCCCGGACCGAATAATCATAAAGCATTTCCCGGTAAATCGTTGCCGGAGTGTCCGCGTCGGCGATGGTGGTCCTTATTTTATTACCGTTAGCGTCATAGTAGTTACGAATAATCGCCGACTTCAATTGGTTTGCGATCTTGTCGGTATAATGAACGGTGGCTTTTATCAAACGGCCCAGCATATCGTACTTGGAGTCGACCGTATTTTCGTTGGGGCTGGTCTCCGCGGTCTTACGGCCCAGATAATCGTAACTATACCGAATTGTCGGTTTTAACGTGGTCTCCGATTCTTGTCCGGGTTTAATGGCCGGGATTTGGGGCATAATCAGGTTTTTTAAGCGGTTAAACTTATCAAATTCTTGAGTGGTAACATGACCGGCGGGATCGGTTTGCTTGATCCGGTTTCCCAGTGAATCGTATTGAAACTCCCAGTTGTAATACCGGGTAGCGCCGTCATAATCGCAATGCTGAGTGGCCGCCACCAGTCGGCCGGCCCAGTCGCTTTGTTCCACCGCCAAAATTTTGTCATTGAGTTCCTTGATAGTCACCTTATTTTGAATATCATCATATATCAAATTTACAAAATATTGATTCGGGTAAGTGACTTTGGTTACCCGGTTCAAACCGTCGTATTCGTATCGGGTTTGATAACCGGTTGATTCTTGGACCGTTGTTCCCCTGGGGGTTTCCACCCGGTCAATCCGCCCCAAAACGTCATAATGATATTTGGTGGATGAGTAAATGGTTTCGTTATCGGCCTGAAATTTATCGATTCTGATAAGTCTTCCCAGGCTGTCAAAGGTAAACCGGGTCTTTTGCAGGTTCTCGTTAATGAAATCGCAGGTATTCTGAGGTGTCGGATCGGTATCATGGAACCGGTATTCCCGGCAGGGATGGATATTGGGACTATCGTCCGGAAGTGTAACCCTGGTAATCCGGTTCAACTTGTCATAAGTATAACTGGTGATCTGAGTCTTGGGATCGGTTTCCGAGGTTTTCATCCCGGTGGCCGGATTATAGGTATAATGGGTAACAATATCATCGAGTACAGCGCCGTCGGCGTCCTTGACCCCGCGCAGGGTCTTGGAACTCAGGTAAATATGGGTTGAATCATGAGTAAACGTTGTTTCCAATTGGTTCCCGTCGCCGTCGCAGTCAATCCGCCGCGATAAATTGCCGTAAGTATCATAAGTAAAATCGGCCTGGTGCTCTTCAGTCCCCAGATTGCTTGTTACCGTTACCGAGTCCGGTTTGCCGATAGCGATGGCGGCGGCGTAAGTATAAGTGGTGGTTAGCGTATTGGCAACCCCGGTGACCCGGTTCCGGTTAGTTTGGCTGACTGTCCACACCAGGTTTTTAATCCGGTCGTGCGTTTGGTAAGTCCGAGTTTCTTCAAAATCGGTGCTGGAATCATACCGCCTGGTTAAATTACCCCAATCATCGTAGCTGAAAGATACGACATAGGTTAAGCCATTATCCCGGTAATGTTCTTCGCTGCCGGCTGAGCGGATTTTTAAATCCGATGACTGATAGAGATATTTCACCTGTTCAACCCCGGTATCCCCGAGTTTTACCTGGCGTTCGACCGGTACGCTGCCCTGGCCGGGTTCCTCGCTGAGCACATAAATTAATTGACCCGGAGCGGTTTTTGATCCGATGGCGCTTACCTGCCGGTAAGTTTCGGTCGTTGTCCGGTCTCCTTCCTTGATCTCCGCGCTCAGGATATAGTCGTTGGGTGGGGTTGTGCCTGATTGGTCGTTTAAGGTATAACTGTAATCAGTGGTTTTGGTACCCAAGATATGATTTTTCACCACAAACTTCTGGCCGTAATAGGTGCTGTAATCCTGAATCTTGGCGTCATATAAGTACTCGGATACGCCTCCGGAGGGATAGGTTATGGTGTGTAACAAATCAATAGTAGTGGTCTTTAAAGTTTTTACCCCGTAACGATAGCTATATGCCTGATAATCGTATTGAGTCCCCCGGTTTTCCGGATCATTGACCTGCCGAAGCTTGCCGTCTTGATAATGATAGGTTACGGTCCGGCCGCCGGTTTGGATTTGGCTGATTAGATTGCCGGAATAGGTAACATTGATGCTCCGGCCGGCGTCATCGGCGATGCTTACCAATTGTTGGCCATTGAAATGATAGGTAATCACATGTTTACCGCTGGGACTGGTCCGGGATACCGGTTGTCCGCCGGAATTCAGCTGGTAGACCGTTCCATCCTTAAGCGTCAGGGTATAACCGTCAACAATATTCCAAATGAAACCTTGATGAGTATATCTGACAAGGGTAAAATGAGTCCCGGCGTGATACTTGAACTGGTTATCCTTCCATTCGATCTTGACGGTCTGCCCTCCGGGCAGCCGGATGAATTGGCCCCGGTCGATCGTTTCGATCCAGGGAAGATCGAGCGACCAGCCATGGCTAAACGAGTAAAACGGAGCCTTCGGGATGGTGGTGGAATATTCCTGGTGGTTGAGCTCCAGCATGGTTTCCTGTTCGGCCGCCCCGCTATCGTAAATTCGTTTTAGTTCCAGATCGAAGCCGTCCGGGCCCGGGATTTTGAGATCCGTGGCTATCAGGTTCAGAGTGCCGCCGGCGGTGGAAACCGACTCCAGGTTGTCCTGGAAATAACTCTGGAAAGGCGATATGCCCAGAGAGTAATAGCTATCCAGTGATGGCGTATAATATTTGGCGGCCATTACTTGATACACGGAAAAGTGACTCAAGTTGACGGTCAGGGTCTTTTCGTCCAGGTTGTTGGCGATATGGTCCAGCCTTTCCCAATATTCGCCTTCCTGATTAAACCAGTAAATACCTAAGTTTTCGGGGGCAAAACCTTCCGGCAGGTTAAGAGCGGCATAACTGATTGTCAAGGTAACCGGTTCGCAGAAAAATGGATGAATTTCCCCGCCGGTTGAGTCCGAAACGGTGAAACTATATGCCGGGCTCACCGAATTGGCATAATCGCTTACCGGTAAATCCTCTTCATACGGCTGAATTACCACCTGGCCCGGTT
>JBJKPO010000207.1:0-5507 GCA_046706235.1 Bacillota bacterium
GTACCAAGCCGCTCCCTTTTCATAATCCCGCGAAAAAAAACGTGTTTCTTTAATTGAGGGCAAAAATACCTTGGGATGTTGAATTAGTAAATAATACAAGGCTGTGGTTGCCGACCTTGCCGCACCAGGGCAAATAAAATTTGGTAGCATTATTCTCCTCCACTTCTTGTTTTCTACTTTATATTTCACCAATGCTTAAAAACATAATATATGTTTAAAGGTCTCGATTTTCATTGATTTATCTTTTCAATTTTTAGTTCGGTAAAATTTATCAATATCCTTCCTTATTTATTATATAAATCAATGAATATGGCGCGGCTAGAATATTGTTGAAATCGTGGGCGATCCACCTGCTAAAATTCCGAGCGACTCCAGTTTTTACGCTTTATTCAATTCCTGTTCGAAACTTTATCTTACACAGGCTACAAAATGCCCAGGAGATACTTCCCGCAGCTCCGGCTCCGTTTCCGTGCAGTGCGGAAGGGCTAAACGGCATCGAGAGCGGAAACGGCATCCAAGGAGAGGAGCCGCCGGGCTGGGCACGTCTCCTTCCAGCACAATTCGCTGACGAGATTCCTCCAATTTGGGATCGGCAACGGGCACGGCCGATAATAAAGCTTGCGTATAGGGATGAAGCGGATTTTTATATAATTCCCACGAACCAGCCAATTCCACCAGTTTTCCAAGATACATTACCGCAATCCTTTGACTGGTATGCCGGACCATCGAAATATCATGCGCGATGAATAAATAGGTAAGCCCCATTTTTTCTTGAAGATGCTCCAGTAAATTAATGATTTGAGCTTGTATCGATACATCCAACGCGGAAATCGGTTCATCACAAATGATAAACTCCGGTTCCGCGGCTAAAGCCCGGGCGATTCCGACTCGTTGACGTTGCCCTCCCGAAAATTCATGCGGAAAACGGGATCCATGTTCCTTGTTTAATCCAACCAGATTTAATAATTCATAAATCCGGTCCAAAGCTGCTTTTCCACCGGCAATCCGGTGGATTTCCAAAGGTTCCCCGATAATCTCCGCCACCGTCATGCGGGGATTCAAAGATGAATAAGGATCTTGGAAGATCATCTGCATTTTTCTCCGAACTGGCAACATTTCATTTTCGGAAAGATTCAATATGTCTTTCCCGTTTAGGAAAACCCGGCCCCCATCCGCCTTATAAAGCCGCGTGATGGTCCGGCCGGCGCTGGTCTTGCCGCAGCCGGATTCCCCAACCAAACCTAAAGTTTCACCTTTTAGAATTGAAAAACTGATACTGTCAACCGCTTTTAGCGTGGATACCCGTTTCGAAAACAGGCCTTTCGAAATAAAAAAAAACTTGGATAAGTTTTGGACATCCACCAGTGCTTGAAGGGTGGTCCGGTTTGAAACGCTCATCCAGCCGCACCTCCTTGAAATAAAGCGGGCCCGGTTACACTACCGGTAAGGGGCCTCTCAACCCTAGGGGCCCTGGAATCCAACAACCAGCAAACCGCACTATGTCCTTCCGAAATATTAAAAATAAGTGGAGTTTCTGATTCGCATATAGTCATGGCATATGGGCACCGGGGCGCAAAACGGCATCCCGGCGGCGGCATTAATAAATCCGGAGGGTTTCCCCAAATTGGTACCAACGTTTTTTTGGTGTTCTCATCTAAACGGGGAATCGCTCCTAATAATCCCCAGGTGTATGGGTGGCGGGGAGCGTAAAAGATGTCCTGAATGGAGCCCTTTTCAACAATTTTACCGGCATACATCACAATGACTTTTTGGCAAAGTCCGGCTACAACGCCTAAGTCATGGGTAATCAAAATAACCGCGGTATTTAATTTCGTTTTTAAGTCCTTCATGAGTTCCAGGATTTGAGCCTGAATCGTTACATCAAGGGCGGTAGTCGGCTCATCCGCAATTAAAATTTTCGGTCCGCAGGCCAGGGCCATGGCAATCATTACCCGCTGCCGCATGCCTCCCGAAAATTGATGCGGATATTGGGATAATCTTTCTTTAGCCGAAGGGATTCCAACCGTTGTTAATAGTTCAGTTGCTGCGTCTTTAGCTTTTTTGCGGGATAAATGTTTATGAAGCATTAAACTTTCAATCATTTGCTGCCCGATGGACAAGACCGGATTTAAGGAAGTCATCGGATCCTGAAAGATCATACTTATCTCGTTACCCCGGATGGAACGCATTTGCTTGAGGGTTAATTGGGTCAGATCCTGGCCTTCAAAGCGAATACTACCCGAAATAATTCTGCCGGGATACTGCAATAAGCGCATAATCGATAAAGCAGTTACACTTTTGCCGCAACCGGATTCTCCCACAATCCCCACCACTTCTCCCGCTTTCACCTGAAAGCTCACTCCCTCGACCGCCTTCACTTCTCCGGCATAGGTGAAAAATGAAGTATGCAGATCGATAATATCCAAGATTGTATCCACGCCTGTTCCCCCCTTATTCATACCAATTTGCTTTCAAAAGGAACCTGATTTAAAATTGGTATTAAATACTAAGTTGCATAATATTTTTGAATGCAACTTAGTATTACTTGCGCATCCGCGGGTCCAAGGCATCCCTTAGACCGTCGCCAAGGAAATTAAAGGCCAACATGGTAATACAAATCGCCATTGCCGGAAAAAAGAGTTGGTATGGATAGGAGCGTAATCCGCTCAAAGCATCGGAAGCCAGCATTCCCCAGGATGCCATGGGTGCGCCGACTCCCAGACCGATAAAACTTAGGAAAGCTTCGGTGAAAATGGCCTGCGGAATATTAAAAGTGGCGGTGACCAAAACTGGACCGATGCAATTGGGAATCAGGTGTTTTAGAATGATTCGCATCGGCCTTGCTCCAATCGCTTTGGCCGCCAAACAATAGTCTTGTTCTTTCAAACTAAGAACCTGTGCCCGAACAATTCGGGCCATATTTAACCAATAAGTGATGCCAATCGCAATCAAAATATTTTGCAACCCCGGTTTGAGCACCACCATCATCAATATGACCCATAGAAGCAATGGAATGGCGTAAAAAATATCAACAATCCGCATCATGATATTATCAAGTTTCCCGCCGACGAATCCGGCGATTCCGCCAAACAAAACTCCGACGATCAAACTGATGAATGTTGCAAATATCCCAACGGATAATGAAATTCTAGCTCCGTATAAACAACGCACTAACAAATCACGGCCTACATTGTCGGTACCAAACCAGTGTTCAAGGGAAGGAGGCGTATTTTGAAAAATCAGACTCTGCTTGAAATACGGATAAGGCGACAACAACGGACCCACCAATGCCGCTAATGCGATTAAAGTAATAACATATAAAGATACGATAGCCGCTTTATTTTGCTTTAACCGGCGCCAGGCATCTTTCCAATAGCCGGTTTGCGGTCTTTTCATCTCATTTTTAAACTCGAACCGGTTTTGGCGATTTACCGGTTCAAAACTAACCGCCATCCAATCATCCCTCCTTCTTGACCAGTTTGATGCGGGGATCAACCATGGCATAAACGATATCAACCAGTAAATTTAAGATCAGCAATATACCCGCGTAAAAAACGGTTAACCCCAGGATTACAAAATAATCACGGTTATAAATGCTGTTGACGAAATAGTTTCCCAATCCAGGAATGACAAAGATCCGTTCAATAATAAACGTCCCGGTAAGCAGGTTGGCCAGCATCGGACCCAACACGGTAATCAGCGGGATTAAGGTGTTTTTTAAAACATGTTTTAAGATCACGGTTGCCTCACTAAGCCCTTTGGAACGGGCGGTCCGGATGTAGTCTTGGGATAATACCTCCAGCATGCTGGAACGAACCAGCCTGGCAAAGAACGCCAAAGGCAACGCGGATAGAGCCAGCACCGGTAAAACCAGATGAGCGGGAGTTCCCCACAACGCCGCCGGAAAACAATGCAATTTATAGGCGAAATAATACTGTAACAGAGTGGCCACAATGAAACTGGGCATTGAGACCCCGATAATCGCCATCAACATTACCAAATTATCCTGCCATTTGCTATGCCGCAAGGCTGATAAAATCCCCATGGGGATGCCAAAAGCCACCGCCAATAAAACAGCGAGCAGACCGATTACCGCCGATACCGGAAATCCTTCCTTGATGAGATCGTTAACCGTCAAATTAGCGAATTTATATGACGGACCCAAGTCTAACCGGATAATCTTTTTTAAATAATCAAGATATTGCTGCCCTAACGGTTCATTCAGATGATAGTGTTTTTCGATATTGCGGGCAATCTCCGGAGATACCGTTCGTTCTTCCGAAAACGGCCCTCCGGGAATGGCGTGCATCAAAAAAAAGGTAACCGTAATAATCACCAGTAACGTAATCAAAGATGTTATCAAACGATCGAAAACATATCTGACCATTTTTCCACTCCCTTAAAGCTTAACGAAACCAAGAAAAGAGCGGCACCACACTGATTCCGCTTCTTTCATTATTTCACCAATAAAATTTATCGGAAAATAGGGTGGATCTTGTTTTTAATGAGCGGTAATCGTAACCCCAGAAAAGTCAACCAGGCCGACGGCTGAATACCGGACTCCCTTTACCCAGGGCTTTATGATATACAACCGGGTGTAAAAGTAGATGGGAACAACCGGCATTTCGCTCATTAACAACTCCTCGGCATCATGTAATGCCCGGTATCTAGCTTTGACGTCATTGGTATTTTTAGCGGCATCAATTATCTTATCATATTGTGCATTTGTCCAACCGGTATAGTTATTACCGTTTCCGGTAGCCCAGATATCCAAAAAGGTCATGGGGTCAACGTAATCTCCGATCCAGCTGGAACGGGCAATTTGAAAATTCCCTTGGCGGCGGGACTGGAAATATACTTTGGACTCCTGGTTGATCAAAGTGGTGTTGACTCCTAATTTTTCACGCCACATCTCCTGAATGACCTCGGCGATTTGTTTGTTGGTTTCATTAGTATTGTATAAAATCTCAATAGTGGGGAATTTCCGCATATCGGAAAAACCGGCTTCCGCCAAAAGCCGTTTCGCCTCTCCAATATCCCCGTCTTTAAAGTAGTCCCCGCCTACCTTCCGAAACACGTTTTTGGGATTAGCATCCGGTATTCCGTATGGTACAAAGCCCATGGCCGGTTTTTCGCCGGCTTTGGTAATATATTTCACGATTTGCTCCCGGTTAATGGCCAAAGCTAACGCTTTGCGAACCCGGGAATCATTGAACGGCGCTTTTTTGGTATTAAACATATAATAATAAGTGCCGATACTCGCGCTCTGCTTGACTAAACCGCTAGATTCCAACCGCGGAATCTCCGGCCGCGGCAGTTCATCGGAAAGATCCAGCTGACCGGTGTCAAACATGGTTAAAGCGGTACTTTGTTCCTCAACCGGATAGAATGTTAGTTTTTCCAATTTGACTTTGGTTTTGTTCCAATAATTCGGGTTCGGGACAAACTCCAGCTTTTGATGATGGACCCAATCGGTTAATTTAAAAGGACCGTTACCGATATACGTA
>JBJKPO010000208.1:0-2102 GCA_046706235.1 Bacillota bacterium
ACACAGTAAGGAAGAATATCCGGGAACCGGAATCGGCCTGTCGATCTGTAAAAAAATCGTCGAGCACCACGGCGGCCGAATTTGGGTAAATTCCACCCCGGGTAAAGGGTGCACCTTTTATTTTTCAATCTCCTCTCAAATTGCTCCGAAAAGCAACCGGAATCAATTAACACCGGATTTAGCGGTTAAAAATTAACAGTTCACGATTTTTTATGTTTAAATTTTAGGGAAGGAAAAAAATATCGTCGCCAGAAACAAATTATAATAAGGAAGAGGAATTGCTAAATGACCAAAGGGCAAACGAAACTGAAAAAGGGTTCTAACATCGTTGCAAAGTCCAATCCAACTATCGGGATTCTGCTTAATGATCTCGGAGCCAATTATCATTTCCCGGCCTGGTCTGGAGTTAACGATGTCACGAGCAAACATGGGATCAATCTGCTTTGTTTCGCAGGTAAATCAATTAATGCCCCGGATCCGATGGAACGGCCGGCCAATATTATTTATGAATTTGTCGATCCGGAAAATGTTGACGGTTTAGTGATTTCGAGCGGATTAACCCTTTATGACAAAGATAATAGTTTTTTTGAGCGTTATTACTTATTACCAATGGTGGCAATCTCCGCCGAATTAAACGAAATCTCTTGCGTGCGGGTTGATAACGAAAAAGGGTTCCGGGACTTGCTGGTTCACCTGATTCGTGATCACGGATACCGCCGGCTGGCTTATATTACCGGTCCTTTGGATAATGTCGACGCCGAACGGAGGAATCAGGTTTACCGTGAAGTATTAGCCGAATACAATATCCCATATGATCCGGATTTGGTGACCACCGGTGAATTTCATCTTGGTGATTCCGGCAAAGATGCGGTTAAATTATTTATTGATATTAGAAAAACAAAATTTGACGCTGTGGTTTCGGCCAATGATGTTATGACTTTCGGTGTTTACGAAGAATTATATGAACGGGGAATCCGAATTCCGGATGATATCGCGGTAACCGGGTTTGATGATCAGGAATGGACCAAATTTCAGATTCCACCACTAACCACGGTGCGCCAATCAGTGTATGAACAGGGTTGTCAAGCCACGAAAATATTATTGGCGTTAATGCGCGGTGAAGACGTACCTTTGGAGATTTATCTTCCGACCGAATTGGTAACCCGCCATTCCTGCGGCTGTTTCTCGGAACCGGTTAGCGAATGTTTTATGGCGGAGGCTAAAACAAATGTTGACGGCATAGAAGCATGGAAAGAATTAATCCTGCCGGAGATGGTTAAAGCTCTAGGCCCTAATTATCCGGCTTTAAAATTTAATTGGATAATCATGTTGATTAACACTTTTTTATCCGATATCAATAGAGAAACTAACCAAAGTTTTTTAAACGCGTTAAATCTGATCTTGTTAAAATCGGTCCAACAAAATTTGGACTTGATTCCCTGGCAAAAGGTAATAACCGTTATGCAACAATACGGGTTTTCTTTCTTTAAAGAGAAGGCGGTTATTTTACAAGCCGAGAACCTTTGGCATCAAGCCCGTGTTTTAATTGGAGAAATGGTGGTTCAGGTAGAGTCTCACCGGAAATATGTTATTTTTTCCCAGACGATTGTTTTACGTGATATTATGAAGTTGTTGGAAACTAACTTTAGCGTTCCTCATTTAATTGAAACCCTGTTTCAACAGCTGCCGTTTTTAGAGGTCGTAAATTGTTTTTTCTCTTTGTATGAAGGTTCCGAAGCGTCGGTGGAGTGGTCAAGGCTTGTTTTGGCTTGTAACGAAAATGGGAGAATTCCGCTTCAGGAAGATGGCCTCCAATTTCCAACCCGTCAAATCGTTCCCGAAGGGATGCTACCTAAAAAAAAGCGTTATTCGCTGGGAGTTTTCCCTTTATATTTCGGAGTAGAACAACTCGGTTTTATTGTATTTGATGTTGATATCGGTGAAAACGGCGGACATATTTACCAAACTCTTTCCGGAACCATAAGCAGCGCATTAAAAGGAGCTTTATTGGTAAAAAAACTAACCGAAAAAGAAGTGCAATTAGAAGAAAGGACCCAGATTTTATCAAATATCAATACCGAATTAGTCCAATTTGTCAATAT
>JBJKPO010000209.1:0-11346 GCA_046706235.1 Bacillota bacterium
CATACCGGGTGGCTGACGCCGGCCGGAATATGGGGGATATCCTGGCCCGGGTCCCGCCGCAGATAACTAAATTTCAACTGGGCCACCAGTATCGTTTACCTTTGTGGGAATTAGTATATCATGATTGTGTATCTTCTTACTGGTATTGGGGCGATTATAACAATAAAATACCCGCCGTTTGGGATAAACGGGATCTGTTTAACATCCTTTACGGCACTCCTCCATTGTATATGTTCAGCTGGGCCTTTTGGAACGAAAACCGCTCCCGGTTTATTCGCAGCTACCGGGATATTGCCCTGGTTTTATCGGACACCGGTTATCGCGAGATGGTTGACTTCCGGTTTCTATCTCCGGATCGTAATGTACAACAATCCGTTTTTGACAATGGAACTAAAGTTACGGTGAATTTCGGGAAAAGAGCGTTTTCAATGCCGGATGGGAGAAAAATAAAGCCGATGGGGTGGATGGTGGAGAAAAATAGCCCAAAAATAGGACCGACAAAATAACTTATTTGCGATAAAATAGAAACCATCTATGGATAATTCATTTTAAAAAAATATTTATAACGGAGAACCAAATCATGCTGCTGGAAAAACTTAAACTGGACGCCGGAGAACCTACTTTCGACAAAGCGGTGTCCCATTACAAGTCCGCCGCCATTAAATCGTATACATATACCCAACCGGGAAACAACCGTTATCAGCTCAAAGCAATCGTAAAGGCCGGCGGCGTCTTTGGGACCGATATCAGCCTGGATTTCAACGACGGCCGGTTTAAAATCAGCCATTTTTGCACCTGTCCATCCGGGAACAATGCGCTTTGCGAACACGCGGCGGCGGTTGTTTATAAGTTTATCGCCGATGATTTTCCCAAACTCAATCCCGGTTCGATCAAACCCGTCCCGCCGGAAGGGATCGAATTGCTTAAACTCGCGGTTTCAAGCCCGGACGGGAAACCGGCCCTTATATACAAAATAGACGGACTTGACGACTTGTCTGACAACTTTACTCTATCCTTGTTAACCCCGGAAGGAGATCAAACATGGATCGGCCGCTTGGTGGATTGCTTGGGCGATATCAACTACGGCATCCGCAAACGGGAGCAACTATTCAATTCTTTAAACGGCTTTGATTACCTGGTAATCTCCTATTTGGAGAAAACGCTTTCCGGTAAAGACTCGCATCGTTATAGCGTATCATTGCCGAAATCCAAACCAAACCTGCAAATAATTCTAGTTTTAATCCAAAACGGCGCGGCAGCCAGCTGCCGCAACTTACAGCTTATTGAATTAGGCGAAACGTTAAAACCACGGGTGGTGGTATCCGGAGATGAAACCCGCCTGCAATTTACCTATGATCCAACTGAATTTGAAACACTCGGTTTCTTTAACCGGGATTTGAATTACATCCTCACCGGTAATACTTTACATCTCATCGATACCGCTTGCCTGGAAAAGATTCCTCCGGAAACCGTCATCCCTCCCGAGGGGCTGGGTGAAGTCCTGTTTGAAATCCTGCCGCAATTAAGTGAAAAAGTCAGGCTGGAACAGATACCGGAATTTAACTCCCACCAGTTAACCATGCGGGAGCCGGAAATTAGCCTATATCTTGACTATCAACAAGAACAGATTATTTGCCGGCCCGAGATTAAGTTATCCAATCAAGTTTACCGCGACCAGGACTGCCAGCGCTTGATCACTTCAGAACCCGGATTTGACCGTTCGCCGGACGATCCGAAACAGTGGTTGACCATTAACCGGCAGCCTTTTAAAGAATTGCTGGGTTTCCTGAAACGCAACGATTTTAAATTCACCGCCACCGGCTGGGTAATCGAGAGCAGGGAATCACAGTTGAAATTCAAGCGGAATGAATTGGAGCGGTTATCGTCAAAGTGGCCGTTGACCATTAGCCCCGCGCTGGCGGAGTTCAAAATCGTTCCGGCCAAATTAACCCCACTGGTGAATTTGGATATCAATCAAAAAATCGATTGGTTCGACTTTCAGATTTACTACAACCTGGGCGGGCAGACATTCACTCACCGGGAAATTATGGCGATGCTGCAGCGGTTCGATTCCGGGAATTATTTGCAAATCGGCAGCCAATGGTTTTTTATTGATGAATTGGCCAAATTCGACCTGCTCCAGGAAACTATGTCCCCTAAAACCAATCCAGACGATCCGGAGCAGGAAAAACTATATAATCTGGCATTTATCCGGGAGTTCCTGGTTGAACACGGGATCGAAATAAAAGGCAATAGTATTTATAATCAATTTGAAACCGATATCAACCACACCGGTCTGATTAATTCCAACCCAATACCGGAGAGTTTCCGGGGCGAATTGCGTTCCTACCAGAAAGAAGGCGTCGCCTGGCTGCATTTCTTACATAAATATTATTTTGGAGGCATTTTAGCCGATGACATGGGCTTGGGTAAGACCGTCCAGGTGCTGACATTGATAAAAGGGTTGCCGAAAACGGAGCCGGTATTAATCGTCTGTCCCCGAAGCCTGATTTATAACTGGGCGGCTGAGATTAATAAATTCTATCCGGGAACCGCCTACTTAGTTTATCATGGCTCCCCGGAAACCCGCCAACAACTCCGCCCCGTTTTTTCGGAACATGAAATTATCATTACCACTTACGATCTGGTGGTCAATGATATTGAAACGCTCCAGGCTTGCTCTTTTTATTATTGCATTTTGGACGAGGCCCAGCATATTAAGAACCGCCAGACCCAGCGGGCCAAAGATTGCAAAAGAATCCAAGCCCGGCACCGGCTGGTGCTGACCGGCACCCCGGTCGAAAACCGGCTGGAAGACTTATGGGCTTTATTTGACTTTTTAATGCCTGGATATCTGGGGAGCCTACCGGAGTTTAAGGAAAAATATATCTCCCTGCCGTTGAAAACGAAACAAGCCGAAGCCTTAGCGCTCTTACGTAAAAAAGTGGCGCCGTTTATGCTGCGCCGGTTGAAAGAGGAGGTGCTCCCCGAGTTGCCGCCCAAGATTGCTTTCATCCGGGATGTGGCCATGACCCAATTGCAGGAAGATGCCTACCGGTCGATTTTACATCAAGTAAAACAGGATGTGATAAATTCGGTATCCGAATTTGGTTTAAATAAATCACGGATAACAGTATTATCGGCCCTTACTAAATTGCGCCAGATCTGCGATCACCCCGGACTCGTCCTGCCGGAGGTTAGCACCGATACCGACTCGGGTAAAATGGAAGCTTTGATGGAGTTACTAGACGAAGCAATCGACGGCGGCCATAAAGTGGTGGTTTTCAGCCAGTTTGTAAGGATGTTGAAGCTGATCCGGGCGAAACTCCAGGAGGCGAAGATTAATTACGTATATTTAGACGGTTCGACCGCCGACCGGAGCGAACGGATCGACTATTTCAACAACACTCCGGAGATTCCGGTTTTCTTAATCAGCCTGAAAGCCGGCGGGGTGGGAATCAATCTAACCGCGGCCGATATCGTAATTCATACGGATCCCTGGTGGAATCCGATGGTGGAAAACCAGGCCACCGACCGGGTCCACCGGATCGGCCAGCAAAAACAGGTAATGGTCTATAAACTGAATACCATCGGCACGGTGGAAGAAAAGCTCATTCAACTGCAGGAACGCAAAAAAGCAATATTCGACGCCATTATCGAGGATAATAATGAACCGGTAAATACACTAACTTGGGAAGAGATTAAGGAATTGTTTGAGATTGAGGAGTAACAATGCAATATCATTTGTTTCTATTCGGAATTATCCCATGAAATTTTATCTAATCGGCAATGGGCAATATTGAAGAAGAGGCTGTATTTCCGACCGTGTAAATGACAATAATCTTCAATAGAAAGAAAACTAAAGAAGATATAACCATGACACAATTAAACGAAACCGAAATGCAACTTGAAGTACTTATTTTAAAGGAGTGCGCTACCCCCTCCGACATAACCGCGAAGCTCAAAATCTTTTTACTGGAGCTCTAGAAAAGATGCTCTAAGCTGAAATGGACGAGCATCTAGGTTACGAAAAAAACAAGTTTTTCCATGTAGATTTTACATACTATTTGCAATCGGAACGCTCTAACAAGATACTCAGATACATAAAAATGACCCCTACTGGGTTATCCAGTAAGAAACTGGTGGAAAAAATTTTTGAATTTCGCCAAGAGATTGTTCAATAGGATTGATTAATGTTAACCCTATTAGCAGTTAAATTTAAATACACCCCAGCGATTGATTTATTTTACACTCTTTTACACAACATTTTTAACAACACTTTGACATCAAAAACACTAAAAATTGAAATAAAAATGAAAGGGTGTTGGTTATCAATATTATCCCGGTATTTTTATCTATCTACGAACTAGTTAATTCCTGTTTAAAATCCACACTTAGTAGGTCTATAATTTTCCATTTTACCTCTTCTAATTCATCATCAGACAAAATGCCAGCAGGTAAATAAGAACCATCTTTTTTTATAATTGTATCAGTGGAAATCTGATCTATATCAGTTAAATCGAGAAAACATGCTTCTTTTAAGCCAATTTCAGGAGGTATTTTCCAATAATAAGGGAAATCAAACATAACATCTTCAATTTGTTGTTGTGAAAGTTTTTTCACATCTAGACCCTTAAGAGTTAAGATATCAATAAATGATTGACGTGATGTAAATTTATCTTTAATAGATTTAATTGGAGCTACAATAACATTTAGAGGATCTATCTTCCCACTTTTCCTACATCGAGGATTTACTTTGCTAAGAATTAAAACCGGCCTGAGTTTGGAGGTTAGTAGGGTATTCAGTTCCTTACCATTTGTACTTATTGAAAATGTATTATCTATTGTACTATATTTTATTACACCCGGACATTCTGATTTACCATCGTTTTTTTGTTTACATTCGTCCATACAATAGTAAAATTCATTTTTAGAAGAGCACTTAAAAATTTTATGCTTGTTTCTTAAAGTACTACAATAAGGAGTAAAATAAATATAACCAGGCAAAAAAGGATCTACGTTAAAATCCCTTGATTTTATAAGAGAAATAATTTCTGTTTCCTTAATAAAATCTGCTAATTTAGTAGTTTCCATTTATTCTCTTCCCATCGTCTCAATCATGGCATCGAGAATTTTTCGTTTTTCTTTTGGCATTTTCCGAGATTTTATTATAGCTTCTTTTCGAGTAGTTTTATTACGCTCTAAAGACGCTTTTAACCGTTGTAAATACAATTCCTTGTCCATTTTAGGTAGGATTTCTTCATTAATTCTATTTTGGGGTTGTTCAGTCAAATTTCTCCCTACTTCAGAGATCTTATTCGCTGCTAAAACTTCTTTTTGCCATTGTAATAGGAAATTTTCAAATTGATCGCATCCATGACTCGTACCTGAAACAGATAAATTCTTACGATGCATACTAAGTATTTGTTCTGTAAAATCTTTAAATTGCCCTATAGACAGACTCGAAATGATCCATTTAATTATTCTATCTTGGGCATTAATGCTAATAGTCCAATCATGAGTAAACAATCCCTTTGTATTAAGATTTCCTATAAAAGGTTCTATATTTTTTTGGCGAGTAACAGCGTTATTCTCATTATAGGATATGCCAATTTTTTTCATAATTATTCCGCCTTAATTTCATCATCTTTAAGTTCTATTGATTTAAGCTGAATCTGATTGTCAGAAACTAATTCAGAAACCAAGTTAACTAGTCCAGTAAGAAAAAACTCAACAGATTGTTTTGGGATTGCAATCTTTGAAACTACTGTAACTCCTATTTCTTTATCTGTATAGTTTTTTAACTGGCCAAATTCTATGTTCAATTGATCGCTATCATAAAAGAATCTGAAGACATCACTCAATTTTTTTTCATTAGCAACTTCGCTATATTCCACTTTTACTTCTGGATGTGATAGTTTGTCTTTAGTTTGTGACATAGTGTTTACTCCCATATGAATGATTATTTAAAACATACTATCTAGATAATACAATAATAAAAAGAAAGACTTGACAAATATTAATTTGTGTGCTTATTCCATCATAAAGTATAAAACAGATTCAACAAATACGGAAAAAATCCTTCTAAATTTAACATAATGTTTTCCTAATCTACTCTTTTTTTAATTATCGACAGGTCTGTTTCGTTTCATAAGAGGGAAAATCTCACTGGAAAATATACTATAGGGTTTTGACTCTCATTGTCAAGGAAACGACTGTAAAATCGGGTTAACCCCTAAACTTTGGACATTATAGTCTTATATCTTTGATTTTCATAGATTTATTTTAATTCTAGTTAAAAGACTTCCGGAGCCATATTTAATATACTTCCATGGATTCATATTTTATTGTAAAACTTAATATAATCTGATACCTTTCTCATAAGCTTCAGCATAACTTTTAAACTTGCACTTTGACAATCATCTTCCAGAATTCGATGAAAGGATTCAATATGAGCATTTTTGTTCGGTGTACGGCAAGGAATTCGTTCATATTCAACGTCTAAATCCAGACTGGCCTGTTCAAAAACTTCTCTAATAAACTGAGGCCCGTTATCAGTTCGGATAACTGGCTTATGGGTTGAATTGATTAAATCATATAGTATCAATGCCCTTTTGAGAGTTGCGGCTACATCAGTTCCAGTACAACTTAAGCCTTAATAATGTTCAATAATCACCCGATATAAATATCAATAATGGATAATATGTAAAAAATTGGTTTTCACCATGGATGTAACCATATTTGATATCCGTCTCCCAGAGCTGATTAGACCCAGTGATGGTCTAATTGTGGGCTAACTTTCTCGGATGTTTGTTTTTGAGTTTACGTTGATGCCGTAAAAGCTTTTCTTGCTTACATATACGGTATACTTTCTTCTTGTTGATTATTAAATGGTAGTACCGGTTTAAAATGACGGTGAGTTTGCGGTATCCATAAGAAAAACCTTCGCCATTCTATTAAACGGTATAACCATTCAATAATTTGTTGATCGCATATTAGCTTTTACCGTTAAACTAGACACTTCAGAGTTAGTGTTACTCATTGATAAACAATTTAATAACGATTAACTCGTTTTCTTTTAATTCCTCAATCTTCATTTGTTCTAATCCATGAATATGTTCGAGCATTATATACCCCCATTGATTATTACCGGAATTTGTCGGAGTCCAGCAAATTGAGGTCGCTATATGAACAAATTACCATTGATTGAAGCAAAAACCATGGAAAAAATCCTATTCCTTATTGGTTTTTAATAAAATCCGACAAAAAGGAAGCCATGTCTTTTATCGGCATCCGGATGGAAGAACTACCACAAAACCCTTTCATACCGGTAAAGACCTGGCTCGTCCACTTCTAAGAGAAATATTAAACGAAATCAATATAGGTATTGACTGCGACTCACGAGTCGCAACTACATAACTACATAACTGTCAACTTTTTATATTTCACCCTTTACTCTTCACACTTCTAAGTTCAATTTTGTTTCCCCATTAAATACCGGTCGCATTCCCGGGCGGCCCCCCGTCCCTCGTTAATTGCCCATACGACTAAACTCTGGCCGCGGCGCATGTCTCCGGCCGCGAAAACGCCCGGAATATTGGTGGCATATTGGCCGTATTCGGCTTTGGCATTGGAGCGCGCGTCTTTTTCGACTCCCATTTTATCGAGCAATGTTTCTTCCGGACCAAGGAACCCCAGCTCTTATAGCACTACTTGCGCCGGCCAAATCTTCTCGGTGCCGGGCACCGGTTTTGGTATAAACCGCCCGCCGGAATCTTTTTCCCATTTTACCTCGACGGTATGTACCTCTTTGACATTACCGCCGTCATCACCAACAAACTTGGTGGTACTAATGCAATAAAGCCGTGGTTCCTTGCCGAAAACCGCGATAGCCTCCTCCTGGCCATAATCGACTTTGAAAATTTTGGGCCATTCCGGCCAGGGATTATCACTCGTCCGTTCTCCGGGAGGTTCGGGCACGATTTCAAACTGAACCAAACTTTTGCAGCCATGGCGCAAGGCGGTCGCCACGCAATCCGTCCCGGTGTCGCCCCCGCCGATTACAATCACATCTTTGCCCTTCGCTGAAATATATTTCCCGTCCTTATGCTTGGAATCCAGCAAACTCTTGGTATTTGCCTTTAGAAAATCCATCGCGAAATAAATTCCCTTGAATTCCCGGCCCTCGATGGCCAGGTCCCTGGGCTTGGTGGCGCCGCCGCATAAGACCACCGCGTTAAATTCGGTAAATAGTTTTGCGGCTTCATAATCCTTACCAACTTCGGTGTTGGCGACAAATTTAATCCCTTCCGCGGCAAGCAAGTCAATTCGCCTTTGCACGATCTTTTTATCCAATTTCATATTAGGAATGCCGTACATCAAAAGACCGCCAATCCGATCGGCCCGTTCAAACACGGTAACCCAGTGCCCGGCTTTATTTAACTGCGCGGCGCAGGCCAATCCCGACGGGCCGGACCCAATCACCGCCACTTTTTTCCCGGTACGAAATAACGGCGGTTCCGGCTTGATCCAGCCTTCCGTAAAAGCCCGGTCAATAATAGCGCATTCGTTAGCCTTAATGGTAACCGGAGGTTCGTGAATTCCTAAAGTGCACGACCCCTCACAAGGCGCCGGGCATACTCTGCCGGTAAACTCGGGAAAATTATTGGTGCTGTGCAGACGTTTCACCGCTTCTTCCCAAAGTCCCCGGTATATCAAATCGTTCCATTCGGGAACCAGGTTATTGATTGGACACCCCGAAGCCATTCCGCTAAACAGAAATCCGCTGTGACAAAAAGGGACCCCGCAATCCATGCACCGGGCACCCTGTTTTTGATGCTGGTCCTCGGTAAAATGCTCATGTAACTCTTTCCAGTCCCTTAACCGTTCCTTCGGAAGTCGTTCTTCCGGCAACTCCCGTTTATATTCCATAAATCCGGTTGGTTTACCCATAATGTTTCCTCCAATTTAAAGGGTAAAGTGTTAAGAGTAAAGTGTAAAACAAAACCAAACACAAATAAAACCTAGACAATTACTTAAATATTCACCCCAAAAATTTTTACCCTTCACCCTTTACTCTTTACACTTTTATTTAATTCCCGCTTACCCGTTTCAAGTCGCTCTTATTTTCCTCAAACGCCGCCATGAAGGCGTCTTCTTTACTCAAACCCTTCTTTTGCAAGTTGGAGATTGATTGTTGAACCCGTTTGTAATCCCTCGGGTATACTTTTACAAACTTCGGCAGGTTTTGAGTCCAATTTCCCAGTATCGACTTGGCTTTCTTGCTTCCGGTATATTTAAGATGGTTCTTAATCATTCCCTTCACTGCTTCAATCTCCTCATGATCGACCAAATGTTCCAAATCAACCATTTCATGGTTACAACGGCTTGAAAAATCTCCGGTTTCGTCCAATAAATAAGCGATGCCGCCCGACATTCCGGCCGCGAAATTCCGCCCGACCGATCCCAAAATTATCACCCGGCCTCCGGTCATATATTCGCAACCATGATCCCCAACGGCCTCCACTACCGCATTTACACCGCTATTGCGAACGCAAAATCTTTCTCCCGCCACGCCGTTGATATATGCTTCACCGCCGGTTGCCCCGTAAAAAGCGACATTACCGATAATAATATTTTCTTCCGTGTTAAACGCCGCTTTAGCCGGTGGCTGAACGATAATTTTACCGCCCGACAAGCCCTTTCCAATATAATCATTGGCGTCGCCTTCAAGAAATAATGTCACTCCACGCGGGATAAAGGCCCCGAAGCTTTGACCCGCCGAACCTTTAAAATGCAGTTTAATGGTGTCATCCGGCAAGCCGGCGGCGCCATACCGCTTGGTTATTTCGCTACCCAGGATGGTCCCCACCACTCGATTGGTATTTCGAATCGGCCAGGTTGCCCGGACCGATCTGCTTTTTTGCAACGCCGGTTCGCATAATTTCAATAGAATTTGATTGTCTAGTGCTTTATCCAAATTATGGTTTTGTTCAATCTGGCAATACCGGCCTACTTCGGCTGAAACCTCCGGCTGATATAAAATATTGGAAAAATCCAGATACTTGGCCTTCCAATGGTCAATGTTCTTTTTTGGTTCAAGTTTATCGGTGCGGCCGATCATTTCGTTAATAGTCCTAAAGCCCAGACTGGCCATAATTTCCCGCAATTCCCGGGCGATAAAGTGCATTAAATTAACGATATAAGATGGATCCCCGCTAAATTTCTTACGCAATTCCTCGTTTTGGGTTGCCACTCCTACCGGGCAAGTATCAAGGTTACAGACTCTCATCATTACACATCCCAAAGCAACCAATGGCAATGTCGCAAATCCGTACTCCTCAGCCCCTAAAAGCGCTGCAATCGCCACATCCCGGCCGGTCATCAATTTACCGTCGGTTTCCAGCGTAACCCGGCTACGTAAATTATTTAAAATAAGAGTTTGGTGAGTTTCCGCCAGTCCCAGTTCCCATGGAAGACCGGCATGACGGATACTGGTCCGCGGGGAAGCGCCGGTGCCACCGTCGTAACCGCTGATTAAAATAACATCGGCCCGACCTTTAGCTACTCCCGCCGCCACTGTTCCCACTCCAACCTCAGAAACCAGCTTAACACTGATCCGGGCCGATTGGTTGGCGTTTTTTAAATCATGAATTAATTCCGCCAGATCCTCAATCGAATAAATATCATGATGGGGCGGTGGTGAAATTAAACCAACCCCCGGTGTCGAATGTCTGACTTTAGCAATCCACGGGTATACCTTGCGTCCCGGTAATTGGCCGCCTTCGCCCGGTTTAGCGCCTTGAGCCATTTTAATTTGAATTTCCCGGGCATTTACCAGATAAGCGCTGGTAACGCCAAATCTTCCCGAGGCAACCTGTTTTATGGCGCTGCAACGGGAGTCGCCATCCGGATCGGGAATAAACCGGGCCGGATCTTCGCCGCCCTCACCCGTATTACTTTTACCGCCAATCCGGTTCATCGCAATCGCTAGAGTTTCATGGGCTTCCCGGCTGATCGACCCGTAAGACATCGCTCCGGTTTTGAAACGTTTGCAAATCGAATCAACCGGTTCAACCTCCTCGATGGGGATAGCCGGACGGTTTAATTTAAAATCCAATAATCCGCGAAGCGTATAATGCTTTTGGGTTTGATCGTTAATCAGTTTGGTATATTCTTTGTATAATTCATAGTTCCCGGTCCAACAAGCCTTTTGTAATAAATGAATGGTTTCCGGGTTATAAAGATGATCCTCTCCGTTCCGGCGCCATTGATATATCCCGCCGGGTTCCAATATTTGATCGTTACTCCGGTCTTTAAATGCGGAATTATAACGCATTTTTACTT
>JBJKPO010000210.1:0-6066 GCA_046706235.1 Bacillota bacterium
GAAACGAATTGAAACGGAGGAAAAACATGATCAGATATATCATTATCAGTTTAGCCGGCGGAATTTTATTCGGCGTCATGGACGGCATTATCAACGCCAATCCGTTGGCCCAAAAGCTTTATGTAGTTTTCAAGCCGATTGCCAAGGCATCGGTCAATGTAACCGCGGGAATTATCATTGACCTCATTTACGGTTTTGTGTTAACCGGCCTCTTTCTATTGTTTTATAATAGCCTTCCCGGCACTGCCGGAATAGTGAAGGGTATTAGCTACGCTGTTATCGTTTGGTTTCTACGAGTATTACTCCAGTGGCTAAATATATCAATTAATGATATTGTAAGAGCCAATGAAAACGGAGTTTTCTCAGTTAATGATTTACATCTTCAACTGCCGGAGTAATAATAATGAATATCGTTTCCCAATGGATGATGTTTAATATCCCGCCCGGCGCTTTGGTTTACACCTTGACGACGGGATTGGCGGAAATGCTGGTGTTAGGGGTGCTTTATGGGGTGACATTAATGGGATAAGAGCTATCATTATAGAAAAACAATGAAATAATACAAGAATCACAAGTGGTTTCAAATGTCTAGTGATGATCCTTTTATCCTTATCAGAAGCGAACAGTTTATTAGAGGAAGCAAAGGTATCGTTTTATTTTTATTAATCATAAAAGTTGAACTGGATGTATAAAATTATCCAAATATGCAGAATATGTATATCGATGCCATTTAATACGGAAGCATGACTTTGCATTTTCGCTTAAGCTTCACTGGAGGCCAGTTTCTCAACCATCATTATGAAAAGCTGAGTAAAACCTGATAACCTTTTCTAGAGGATGATTATATGCAAAGCGTAACTTATCAACAGAATATTACAGAGGTCTTAGCGGAGGTAGCCAACGCGGTAGTTGGTCATTTAGAAATAAAGACACTACTTGATCAAATCATTAATACTACGATGAGAGCTTTAGACGCTGAAGTTTGTTCAATATTTCTTGAGGATAAAGAAAAAGAACCCGAAAAACTAAAATGTGTTGCGGGTTCCGGGTTTGCCGAAAAAATTGTCGGAATTGCCGAATATAAAATTACCGAGGAGTATGGAGAGGGATTCACCGGAACTGTTGCTAAGCTGGGAAAATCATTTAGCATTAGAAATCTGGAAGAGCTTCAACAGGAGACAAAAAAGCACGGACGTTGGGAAGGAAAATATGATAAAAAACAGTGGCCCAGCGGGAACAATGAATTTCGGAATTTACTGGCTGCCCCTTTAAAAATAAAAGACCAGACGCTGGGGGTAATCAAAGTTGAAAACAAAAAATGGGGCGATTCATTTACTAATGAAAACCTAGTTGTTTTAGAAATAATCGGAAATGTTGTCGCGCTTACCATCGAGAACGCCCGTCTTCATCAAAAGGCTGAAGAACAATCGAAGTCCATTTCAAATATTCTAGCAGATGTGGTAAGTGAGTTCGTCGGCCAGTTTAATATGGACAACTTACTCAATAAAATAATTGAAACAGCGATGAATACCTTGCATGCCGAAGTTTGTTCGATCTTTCTTGAAGATAAGGAAAAAAAACCTGGTTTTATCAAATGTGTCGCTGGATCGGGATTTGCCCGAAAACTGGTTGGGGTTGCCGAATATAAAATCGGCGAGGGCTTTACCGGAACTGTGGCTGAACTTGGAAAAGAGTATAATATCAGGAACCGCGAAGAGCTTGAAAAAGGAGTATGGAAAGGAAAGTTTGACAATAATCAATGGGAAAAAGGGAAAAACGAATTCCGAAACCTGTTGGCCTTGCCCTTAAAGATTAAAAATCAGATTTTGGGTGTAATCAAAGTAGAAAATAAAATTGAGAATTACGGGAGTTTCTTTTCCGACGAAGATTTAGCCACTTTTAAAACCATCGCGAATGTAATTGCCTTGACAATTGAAAATGCACGGCTTCATCATAGAGCGGAGGAACAATTAACCGCCGAGAAAGAACGTGACGCATGGAAAGAGATTTCTTTTCGAGCAGCCCATAAAATGGGGAACGCGCTCTTTGGGCTTCGTGGGGACGTTAATTGGATCCAAATTGTCAGTAATGAAAAGCCTTTGGATGAAAACAAAATAAAATCGGCAATTCTGGAAACCACTGAAAGTTTGAATGCTGCTAATACGATAATCAGGGAATTTAAAGGGTTTATTCTTCCGGATAAACTCGATCTTAAATTTTCCGATGTCAATCAGATACTTGAACTTACGTTATCCGAAAGTGAAAAATCTGTTGATAATAAAGAGGTTCAGTTTATCAGAGAATTTTCCGAGAGCATACCCATGGTGAAATTAGACGCGGCCAAAATTAAGCTCTGTATTCGCGAACTAATTGAAAATGCTTGCTACTTCTTAAAGAACAAAAAGGGACAAATTACGATCTACTCCAGAATTTCCTCGCTTGAAGATCACCAGAAAATGGGTATCGTTCCGGAAGAGGAGTGGATATCCATTGTAGTTAAAGATAATGGACAAGGAGTTCTAAAAGATAACAAAACCAAAATTTTTATGCCCTTTTTCAGTACCAATGCTCAGGGATCAGGATTAGGTCTGGCTATTTTGCAACAATATATTGAACAACATGGCGGAAAAATCGTTGAAATGGGCGAATACGGACAGGGAGCTGAGTTTCTGATTATGTTACCTGTTCATAGTTTTAATGAAAACGTTAAACCTGTATATTCGAATTAAGAGAATGGTAAATTATGGATAAAATACTGGTCATTGACGATGATGATAATGCCCGAAAAAATATAATCCGCTCTTTAAAAATTTACGCCTATAATATATTTTCCGCGGCCAAATTAAAAGAAGCCTTAGAACTGATCAACGAACACTATTTCAAGGTCATTATAACCGATATGGTGATGGAGGATGATCGAGCCGGGTTAAGTGTTTTAATGGCGGCAAAAAAAAAGGAGACCTCAACCCGGGTCCTCATTATCACCGCTTATGGAAAAGACCAGGACGCAAAAAAAATGGAGGACGAAGGCGCGTTTGCTTATATTGAAAAAAATGCGAACGATAGTTACGAAACTCTCTCCCAAATGGTGCGAGAAGCAATTGTAAAGTAAGGTCAATCATAAATTAAATCGGATCAAGGGGGGACAGGTATTGTCACATCTAAAAATCCTAATTGTGGATGATGATGAGAACGCAAGAAAAAACATGGAACGTATTATTAAAAACAAGCAAACCGAGCCACTTCAAGTATTAGTAGCTTCTAATGTTGAAGAAGCAAAAATTCAGATCGCCGATAATTATTTTGACGTTGTTGTCACCGATCTGAATATGACGGCAAATATAAGCGCCGGATTTGAAATCTTAAAGATATCCAGGGACAAAGATCCGTCAATACGGGTAATAATCATAACGGCATTTGGTAATGGCTCTAACGGTTGGCATTCGGGAAAGCAGGGCGCGTTCGCATATGTTGAAAAACAAGCATTAAATGATAGTTATGATATACTCTGTTTAAGAGTTGAAGAGGCTTTAAGGTTTGATGTTTTTATATCGTACAATTCCACTGATAGCGAAAACGCCATAAATTTTACTAAATTGCTGAAACGTCGTGGAATCCGTCCCTGGATAGACGTAGAACAAATCCTGCCGGGACAGAATTTTGAAGATATTATTGAGAAAGATATTGTTAAGAGTCAAGAGGTTGCAGTATAAATTGGCCATGGAGGGTTAGGCAATTATCAACGCCAAGAGATCGACCGTGTTTGGGAAACTGTAAAACAAAAACTCATTATTCCAGTCCTGCTGCCGGGTGTGAATACGCTCCCTGATAATCTGGGACTACTTAGGAAATTTAGTTATATTCACCTTAATAAATGTATAAGTGAGGGCTGTACTAACGAACGAATTATTAAAGCCATAATGGGAAAACATCTCTCAATTATGGATTAGAAAGTAACGCCAGACAGGCGCTTGAATCCATTGTACCATTATTTCCGATTATACCGTAAAAACACTCGATGTTGTGGCCTAAAAAATGGCTTAATCTTCTAAAAAAAGCAGTCGATTGTTATCCCGGCTGACAGCAACGACAGCCTTTTGTTTTGACTTACCTCTGATAACTATTTTTCGGTATTTATATGATATAATAAATGTATTATCACAACACCCTTCTGAAATTAAATTTTCTCAGGTTCATTTCCGCCTGTTTTAGGAATTCCGCAAAAACACCGACATCCCCTTATTAATAATATGGAGGATGGTTCAAATGCAAATTACCCTCCCAGGCAATGAAACGCTTCAAACCATCAGCAATCGCCATAGTATCCGAGTATTTAAAGACATGCCGGAGAACCCCAAGGCGAATTCATGACAGTAATCCCTAACGGGAAGTCAAAGGCCCCCGGGGAAGAAATCGCTGGATATGCCAAGGTCTTGATAGCCTATAAATTATGCCGAAAACAAGGTTTATAGAAAGGATGATTTTCAATGTCCGTCATTCAAGAACTAGCCTGCTCTTTAAACCGCCGGGACGAGGTCCCCAACCAGGAACTGGCCCGGAAGCTCGCGACCGGCAGGGATAAAACCGGAATCAAGGAAATCGCGGAAAATCTGTGGAACAAGGATCGGGATATTCAAAGCGATTGCGTCAAGGTACTGTATGAAGTCGGTTACTTAGCGCCGGAGTTGATTGAGGATTATGTTCAGGACTTTATCAAATTATTATTCAACAAGAACAACCGGTTGGTCTGGGGCGGAATGATTGCCCTCGGGACCATTGCCGATCGCAAACCCCGGGAAATCCGCGACCGGTTGGATGATATCTTAAAAGTTATGGCATCCGGTTCGGTGATTACGGTTGATAATGGGGTCAAAGTGCTGGCGAAAGCGGCGTCGGCTGGGAAAGAATATAACGAAGCCATTTTTCCCCACTTGATTGAACATCTTAAAACCTGCCGTCCCAAGGAAGTGGCGCAGCACGCGGAGAGTTCGTTTGGCGCGGTGAATGAGGAGAATAAAGCCCGGTTTATCGAAGTACTCAATCAAAGATTGCCGATGGTGACGGATGCACAGGCCGCCAGGATTAAAAAGCTGTTAAAAAAGCTGGAAATGTAGATTTGGGTCAATTCAAGCTAAATGATTAAACAGATTGAATAATTTATATCTTACAGCGCAACCATACACAATAGTAATTTGGATCCGAAAAGAATTTTTTACAATATTAAGAAGAACTGGTTTTTACAATTAAAATAAAGGAACAATGGAAAATATGTTGAATTTTTCTTAAGTGACGTTTGACTGATTCTTTCTATCGAACGGAACAATTCCGGTTTGGAATACGGAAAACTGTGATTATTGTTAACTGAGTCTTTAAATTTGTGTTGATTATTTTCATTTAGAGAAAGGAGAAAAGAATTGAGATGCAACGATTATTAACTATGTTAGTTTGTAGCATATGTATATTGATGGTAATTGCCGGGTGCGGAAGTGTTACACCCACTCCTACACCTACACCTACTCCTACACCTGCACCGACGCCGCTCAGTATCGAGCACGTTTATGTAACAGACGTTTATAATTACCATATCGTTCGTTTTAACGATATGACGGGAACCGGCTGGATTAAACTGGGTGATACCGGTAATCCCGGTTCGGAGATATACCAGTTTAACCAACCGAATGGCATCTTTGCAACCGCGAGCGGAATTTACATTTCCGATAAGTTTAACAGCCGTATCGTATTTATCAATGACATGACCGGCGCTGGGTGGACTACCTATGGCGTTAGCGGTGACAGCAGCAGCGGGCCGGGGCATTTTAACGGCCCCTGGCGGGTTTTTGTAAACTCCGATAATAAAATTTATATCGCGGATACTAGTAACAATCGTATAGTGCGCATCGATGACATGACCGGAACTAATTGGACTACATTTGGCTCCAACGGTAGCGGAATGAACCAATTTAGTAACCCGATCGGTATTTGGGTCGGTTCCGACGATAAAATTTATATTGCTGATAACAGCAACAACCGCATCGTACGCATCGACAACATGTCCGGTGCGTATTG
>JBJKPO010000211.1:0-10688 GCA_046706235.1 Bacillota bacterium
AACAATGGCCGATCTCATAAACCCGGTCGAATCCGCC
This sequence comes from Bacillota bacterium, assembly GCA_046706235.1. Taxonomy (GTDB): domain Bacteria; phylum Bacillota; class UBA4882; order UBA8346; family UBA8346; genus JAEZJQ01. The sequence goes on from JBJKPO010000211.1 coordinate 38, forward strand.
GACAATTAATCGTTTGTGATAGAGTTCCAGGGCAATCCGCATGGTAAGATCGAGATCTAATGCGTTATGATGAGTGGTAAACGGGCGGGCATGTCCACCTCCGGCGATAACGCTCAACACTGGGGTTTCCACTTCAAGAAAGCCTTTTCGGTCTAAAATCTCTCGAATGCTTGAAATAACTTTGGTCCGTTTTAAAAAAGTCTGCATTACCTCGGGGTTGGAGATTAGATCCAAATAACGCTGCCGGTACCGTAAATCAGTATCCTTCAAACCATGCCATTTTTCGGGAAGCGGCCGCAGAGCTTTGGCCAGCAATTGAAAATTTTCGATTTGAACCGTGATTTGACCCCGGTGGGTTTTAAAAACCTTACCGGTAAGACCGATAATATCGCCGAGATCCAAATTCAAAAAATCCTGATATTTCGCTTCATTTAAAATATCGATTTTGGCGTAAAGCTGGATATTGCCGCTCTGATCAATCAAGTTGCCGAAAGCAGCCTTGCCTTGGTCCCGTTTGGCGATGAGCCGTCCGGCAATTTGGACGGTTTGGTTTTCCAGTTCCGCAAACCGGCTGGTAATTTCTCCGACAGAATGACTGCGGTCAAAGCGCATTCCGTACGGATCATCCCCCCGCGTCCGCAATTCCGATAATTTTTGACGGCGCAACTCGATCTGTTCGTTCCTTTTTTGGTCTTCCGACTCCATGATTTCACCCCGAAGTAATTGCTATAGTAAATTTGAAACTGGGGGTACTTACTTTTTAATCGCCTTTATTTTATACTGAATCGTACCGATGGGCACATTAACATTGATAATACTCCCCACTTTTTGGCCCATCAGGCTCCGGCCAACCGGCGACTCATTGGAAATCCTCGCTTGGTCGGGATCGGCTTCCGCTGAACCGACGATCATGTATTCCATTTCATTAGTACCGCTGGTCTCCACTAAAGTAACCTTGGAACCGATACCGACCACATCGGCATGGACCTCTTGCTCATCGATAACTTTAGCGTTTCGCAGCATTTTTTCAATTTGTAAAATACGCCCTTCAATGAAGCCCTGTTCGTTTTTGGCGTCTTCATATTCCGAGTTTTCACTGATATCGCCAAACTCCAGGGCTTGTTTGATGCGTTCGGCGACTTCACGCCGCTTAACCGTTTTTAATGTTTCCAGTTCCTTTTCCAACTTGGCCAATCCATCCAGAGTGAGAATTACTTCTTTATCATTATTCATGACTTACACCCCTTCTTCCCTGCGAATTATATTACCCGGTTCGTTGGAAGTAACTATTGAGGTAAATGATAAGTTAATATATGTCTTCTTATATTAGTTTATTCTAATATCGGTCGCTAACCTAAAAATGTTTAAATTAATGACGTATACTAAAGATCAAGCACCGGAGACGGATTTCCAGTGCTGTTTAAAAAGCGCCCTATAATATTTTAACGGAAATCTTCCTTCCGGAATGAACTAAAAACCGGCGCTTTTTGAAGCAGTTTCATTATAAACGAAACCTTTTGGAGTGTCAAGCATAACTATTAATCCGGTGGATAAATTTATCTAACAATACAGCAAGAATCCTAGATTATCAAGTTATTTTCATTAAGAGACCGACTTCTTTTGCCACCGGCTTAATAGTATATTTCACCGATAAACAAATCCATTTAATTAAAATCAGATCGCAATTCGAACTCCCAATTCTTTAAATACGGCCGCTAATTTAACGATTCGTTCCAGTTGAAGTTCCGGCCCGTACCAATAAATTATATTTATGAAAGGCGGCGGCGAAATTGAATCTTTATTTTTAGATTTATCAGATTTATTAAAACCTAATCGCCCGGGGTTTGATACTTAACTGATCCAAAAGATTTAGATAATCCCCGGTTTGTAGTTCCGCCGGCTTTTTCCCGGAAAAAGCCACCAGCAAAGCCTCCATCACATTGGTTCCAAATGAACGCCCTGAAAATTCGGGGGTTGAGGTTACGAGCATCGAAACCCCCCGTTGCCGCAATTCTTCTACATCAGTGGGTGTCACTGTATTGGTAACAACAATCTTCCCGGTTAATTTGGCTGGTAGATATTTTTTGATGAATAAAAAATCCCCGGCAATAATATCGGCCGCCTCATAATAACCGGTATACTTGTCCTTGGGGGTAATTTGATCCTGCTTGGAACCGGTGGGATAAAGAAAAGTATATGGCAAACGCGTAACAATCGGGAGTAAGGCATGCGCCACGTTACGTAATCCCGCCAATGAATTAATTGGAATCGGAATTCCCAAGGCGAAGATAAAATCGCCGAAGGTCAGACGGCAACCGACCGCGTCAAACGCTTCAGCCATCCCGAACCGGTCCACCCCGGAAACCATCAGCACCTTTTTTCCTTTAAGTTCAAGCTTTATGTTACTTTCCAAAAACTGTACAACCCGACGTTCCAAAGTGTTTTTTAGACCGCTGCCATCCACGATTGGAGTCTGCTTTGGAGTTTTGGCGATTCGCACCGCATCCCGGATCGTGTATCTTTTTTTTCCGGCAAATAAATACAGATCAATCCCTCCCATTCCAAAGGCATCAATCTTACCATCCAGATCTTTTATAATTTCGATTACCCGGTTGAAATCGCCATCCGTTCCAATCCGTTCAATGGAAACCGGTTCACCGAAAAACTCGGTTTCCACCCGGTGGTCCCGTTTCGAACTTCCCAAACTGACACTAACAATTCGTTTCATTTTTTTCACACTCGATTCTAAAAAATTGGTATAATATTTACAAAGGAGCGAATTTCAATGATTAGTTTTCTCGGATATATCCTTACCCATTACTTTATTTGGATTGTATTTTCAATCATTATTTATATCTACCGGCGCCAAATCATTCAGTTCATGACCGGCTTGCAAAAACGCCGTGAACACCTAAGCTTTTTAAATGAGCAGATTCATAACCGTTACGACACCAAAGCCCGGTTCGAACTGGGTCTGTATCAATTGCGCCTCGGCAATTATCAAAACGCGGTTCAATTATTCAGCGAAGCACTGGAGAACGATCCCGAAAACGCCGAACTTCATTTTCAACTGGGTATTGCTTATCAAAAATTACGGAATTACCCGGCTGCCATCTCCGAGTTTAAAAACTGCCTCAATCTGAAGCGAAACTATAATTCCAGCCAAGTCCTGTTGAAATTGGGAGATACCTACCGGTTTCAACAGGATTATCTTACCGCGCTTACCTTTTATACCCAGATGCTACAAATCAATCCCTATGAAGGAGAAGCCCTTTATAAAATTGGTCTTGCCAAATATCATCTTCATTCCTATCAAGAGGCCCGCCGATATTTCAACCAGGCGATCACTGAAATCAAAGCGCTTCCCCAATTTCGTTATCGAAAGGACCGGCTTTGGCTTTACCTGTCAATTTTGATGAAATTCCGGCTCACCGGAAAAAACTGATTTTCTGATGGTCAAATCCCGCCGCATATTCGAGCAATACTTCTTTAACGGCATCAAATGATGTTAAATGATTTATTTTTTCTTTTATTTTCGTGGCTCCCGGCATTCCTTTAAGATACCACGCCAAATGTTTCCGCATTTCCTTGATACCGTGTTCCTCACCGGAATGATCGATTTGTAACTCCAAATGCCTAAACATGATCGCCAGTTTTTCGGAGAATGAAGGATCGGAAAGGTCAAAACCATGATCTAAAAATAAGTTGATTTGTTTAAAAATCCATGGCTTCCCCAAACACCCCCGGCCGATCATCACTCCATCGCAACCGGTCTGCCGGATGATTTCAACGGCGGCTTGCGGTGAATCAACATCTCCATTCCCGATCACCGGTATTGTAACACTCTGTTTTACCGAAGCAATTGCATCCCAATCGGCCTTCCCAAGGTAAAATTGATCCCGGGTCCGGGCATGGACCGCGATGGCGGCCGCCCCGCATTCTTCCGCTATTTTGGCTAATTGTGGAGCTACGATATGCTCCCGGTCCCATCCCAAACGGCATTTAACCGTAACCGGCGTCTTCACTTCGTTTACCACTGCCGCGATAATTGCCCCGGCCAGTGGTAAATCATTTAATAACGCCGCTCCCTCCCCATTCTTGACTACCTTGGGAACCGGGCATCCCATATTAATGTCGATAATATCGGGGCCCATTGCCTCAACCGTCAAAGCTGCTTCAGCCATGATCCGCGGATCGGAGCCAAAGATTTGAAAAGATATCGGTCGTTCGACCGGATCGAACTTAAGTAGATTTCGAGTTACCTTACTATTGTAATGAAGCGCCATCCCACTCGTCATTTCACCGCAAACCAGGCCAGAAGTAAACTCCCTAACGATTTTACGGAACGGGGCATCAGTTACTCCAGCCATCGGTCCTAAAACAAGCGTATTCATCAAATCCACCGAACCGATTTTCAGCATGAGGAACCTTCAGCTAGTAGATATTTAGGGAGTAATCTTCGGTTAATTTCGGCCAGTAACCCATCAATTCCGGTTCCATTCGCGGCGGAGACCGGGATTCCGGACCATTCCCGGACTAACTGTTGTAACTGGTTCCGGTTTTGGACCAAATCGGATTTGTTCAACACGTTAATCATTTCTTTCGCATCAATCTTTAATTCCTGTAAAACACTACGCACCGCGGCAAAATGCTCACCCGGATTTAAAACGCCGGCATCCATTACATGGAGCAGCATCGTTGAACGGACCGTTTCCTCCAAAGTAGCTTTAAAGGCGGCTACCAATTGATGTGGCAAATTACTGATAAATCCCACCGTATCCAGAATAATCGCTTCCCGTCCGCCGGGCAGCCGAAGCCGGCGGGAAACGGGATCCAGCGTATCAAAAAGACGGTTTTGGGCCGAAACTCCCGATCCGGTGAGCCGGTTAAACAAGGTTGATTTACCGGCATTGGTATACCCGATCAGCGCGATCACCGGTACTTGATTTTTTTCCCGTTGATGACGCTGAATACTTCGGTGTTTCTCAACTTCGGTCAGCTGCCGGCGCAAATCGGCGATCCGGCGCTTAATCCGCCGTTTATTAACCTCCAGTTTAGTTTCTCCGGGGCCGCGAGTCCCAATACCTCCTCCCAGTCTCGACAATTGAGTTTGGCCTCCCAGCCTCGGCAGAAGATAATTTAACCGAGCCAGTTCCACTTGCAGTTTTCCTTCCTTGGTATGGGCGCGTCCCGCAAAGATATCGAGAATCAAATCGGTACGGTCAATCACGCGAACTCCAGTGATATCCTCCAGATTGCGGACTTGAACCGAAGATAATTCCTGAATTGAAATCACCAACTCCGCCCTTGTTTCCCGGACTAATTCCGCTAAAAGCCCGGCCTTTCCCGAACCGATAAAAAAAGCCGGATCGGGATGATCCCTGGGTTGAATAATCCGCCCGGCTTCAACCGCTCCCGCAGTCTTAACAAGTTCGGCGAACTCTACCCAATAATGCTCCGTGACGCTGCCCGGCTGCGGTTCTCCAATCCCTATCAATACCGCTTGTTCCCGTTTACTTTGTTTGTCCATTCGTATTTTGGTTAACTCATCCCTACTTATTTAACTCATACAAATATCTTAATCCTTCCAGGGTTAAATCCGAATTGACGATATCAATCAACCTGGACTCGGCGGCTATTAATTCCGCAAAACCTCCGGTGGCAATTACTTTGGGGTTGCAGCCCATCTCGGATTTAATCCGGGTAATCAAACTTTCCACCAAACCGACATAGCCGAAATACAGACCGGATTGAATACTGTTAACGGTGTTTTTTCCGATGACGTTCTTCGGTCTGGCGATCTCAACCCTGGGTAATTTGGCGGTTTGTTGAAATAAAGCTTCGCCGGAAATGCCCAAGCCCGGGGCAACCGCCCCTCCCAGCCAGTCGCCTTGTTCGGATATGGCGCAAAAAGTGGTTGCGGTGCCGAAATCAACGATAATCAAAGGCGATCCGTAAAGCTTAATCCCGGCCACGGCGTTTACCACCCGGTCGGCACCAACTTCACGCGGATTTTCGTATTTAATGGACAGACCGGTCTTGATCCCCGGTCCCACTGTCAATGAAGTAATATTAAAATACTTTTGAACCGCCTGCTCGATACAGTTGGTCAAAGGCGGAACCACACTAGATATCATTGCCGCCTGCACTCGATCAGCAGGTACTCCTTTAAAACTAAATAAGTTTTGAATCAAAATTCCATACTCATCAGCCGTCTTCCGGCGTTCGGTAGCCAGCCGCCAAGCGGCGGTTAACTTTTCATTGGAAAAAACGCCCATCACGATATTACTATTTCCAATATCAAAAACAAGGAGCATTATAAAACACCTCTATGTGAAGTGAGAAGTGGGAAAAAGCTTATCAATTATTTTACTTTCAACTTTACACTGTTAACTCTCTCGACTCCTGACTTCTATCTTCTGACTACTGTCATTTAATAGTTGCCAATTATTTATTATATCATATTTTCGCGTAGCCACAATTTAAAATTATCCCCATTGTTTAAGAGCAAACTTTTTCCAGATGATACTATCACCAGTTATACCCCGTCGATCATATTAGGAGATGCCATAATGATCTCGGTGACATTACGGGTTTCATCATATCTGGTGCCGATTTCAATATTTACCCGTTTGCAGTCGTAAGTAACTTCATCTTTTATCAAACGGGTATAACCTTTTTGCGAACTATTGCCATTGACATAACCGGAATCAACCAACTCGGCGTCGACTTTTCGGAATGCCTTCCCGGTCAATTCTTTTACCAACACCGGGGGGATTTTGCCATGGCGTTCTCCAAGCAATAATACCGTAATATGAGTACCGTTTCCCACTTTCGCGATTTTAGTTTTAAGTGAATTAAGATAAAGCCGCAAATTATTTATTTTACCGTCACGGGAAGTATTGATTCCCATTTGAGTTTCGCCGACACTATTCATGCTGCTTGATTGGATTGTAACCGTAACCGTTGTTCCATCCGCTTGGACCCCCTCAAAGCAAATGTAATTAAATTCATTTTGCTCTCCCAAAGTCAATTTAGTTTTTGGCGCCAGGGATAATTTTTGTTTCACTTGATTAGCTAACTGTTTCAGATCGTAAATACTCAGCCAACGGTCGTTTAGTTTTACCCAGGTTTCGGTATCGACCTCCATCAGGGGAACTCCGGTTACTTTCCAGGCTGTTTCCAACGGATATTCGGTTATTTTCTCACCGATGGTTACATCCACAAAACGTAACGAAAACAGTAACAAAAATACCCCCGCCAATGACATCCTGATAACAAAATTTCTAATCAACTTTAACTCCCTCCTGCGTAAGTCCTACATCTGTTTCAATACATTTTAGGCAGGATTCGAGTTGGATATACCATGATTAATACCAGTTGCATTTTAAATTTAGTTAGTACTTTTTCGAATACAACTTAGTATTAATGGGTAAATCTTCATTCTGAAATACGAAACACATGAAAAAAGGCGTAAAAATGAATTGCTTTGGCTAAATAAATCACTTACAATGATAATGATAGAAAAATATAGATTGTCATCATATATAAAATATAAGTTTGGGTGGTGGCCCGATGTACCGGTTAAAGTTTGCGGTATGTCTAACCTTATTCACTGTTTTTTTAATATCGTTAAATCCTTGGTTGTCGGTATCCGCCGGAACCGGTTTCCCAATTGTATTGAAAGATCAATTTAACCGTAAGGTTAGAATTAACCGGGAACCAAAGCGGATTGTTTCCGGTTCGCCTGGAAATACTGAAATCCTATTTACCTTGGGACTTCAAAGGAAAATCGTAGGCGTGACCAACTGGTGCAATTACCCGGAACAAACCCGGCAAATTACCAAAATCGGCGATATTACGCCTTTAAATGTCGAAAAAGTCCTGGATCTTCATCCCGACCTGGTCGTGGCCGATGTCTTAAACGGCAAGGAAGCGATAACCCGGCTGGCGGGTTTTGGGATACCGGCGTTTGCTCTAAACGCCAACTCTATTTCGGAAATTTTAACTTCAATTACCTTAATCGGCCGGATTACCGGCAAAAATGCCGCCGCCCGCAATTTGGCGAACCGTTTGCAAAATACTTTAAATCAAGTGCGAAAGCAAGGTTTAAAACTAAAAAGCCGCTGTTTAAAAGTATATATTGTATTGGGTTGGAAACCCAACTGGACCGCCGGTCCCGGTTCTTTTTTGGATGAAGCCGTTACGCTGGCGGGTGCTAATAATATCGCCTGCGATCTTCATTCTCCCTGGGGGCAAATGAGTATGGAACTAGTGATGAAACGAAACCCCGATGTAATTATCACTGATATTCCGCCCCGGAAAATATACTCAAATCCCCTCTGGACCAAAATTGCGGCGATCCAAAAACACCAGGTATACCAAATCGCGGCCGACCAATATTACCGGCCCGGCCCCCGTCTGATCGAGGCCCTAACCGATCTATCCGCCAAATTGAACGCCTGTCATTAAAAATAACTCAAGGAGTTTGGCCTTAATGCCGCTAAAACAAGCCTCAATCACTAAAAACAACACGGTTTCTCCAATTAAAAAAAAGATCGCCTTTATTACCAGTGGTTTATTACTCTTTCTATCGATAACCGTCATTATCGCCCTCGCCACCGGTCCAGCCCGGCTCGGTTTCCATAAGGTATTTCAAATCATAACCGGTTGGCTTTCCTGGTTTTATCCCAAAACCGGCATTGATACCATCGACCGCGAAATCATTATGGCAATCCGGCTACCCCGGATTATTCTGGCCGTCATTATTGGGGGCGCTTTAAGTACTGCCGGAGCCGTTTTTCAAAGTTTGTTTCGCAATCCGATGGCCGATCCTTCAGTCCTGGGCACCTCCTCGGGCGCCGCGTTAGGGGCGACTATCGCTATTGCTTCGGGTCTTGATTTCAACATCCCGAATATCAGCCCGATCCCGTTATGCGCTTTCGCCGGAGCCGTTTTAGTAACCCTGTTGGTTTATTATCTAGCCAAAATCGGGAACCGAGTCCCGATGACTTTCTTGCTGTTAGCTGGAATTGCAGTCAGTACTTTCCTCTCCTCGGTAATTTCTCTGATTATGATCCTCCGGCATTCCGAAATGTTCAATATCGTATTCTGGTTAATGGGCGGTTTCGCCTCCGGACGTTGGATCGATGTGGTAATTATCTTACCTTACATTTTAACCGGATTTCTGGTAATCATCGGTTTTCATCGGGAATTGAACCTGATGCTGCTTGGCGAGGAAAGATCCCGGCAACTGGGCTTAAATAGCGACCGGTTTCAAAAACTGACGGTCGTCTCCGCCTCGCTGTTAGTAGCCGGAGCGGTTAGCGTCAGCGGAATTATCGGGTTTGTAGGGCTACTGGTTCCCCATATCGTCCGGTTATTTACCGGTCCGGATCATAAGTATCTCTTGCCGGTTTCCGCCCTGGCTGGGGGCACCTTCTTGCTGGCGGCCGATACCGTTGCGCGCAACATAATGGCACCCCTGGAACTCCCGGTGGGAATCGTCACCGCCCTTTGCGGAGCGCCCTTCTTTATTTACCTGCTGCGAAAAAACAAGCGGATTGGAGAAAGAATATTTAGTAATAAATAGATAAATATAGAAGGAGGTTGACCAAATTATTTATCCCGAAATTGAAACCGTCAACCTTTCGTTTCGTTATCCAAACGGCGAACCGGTTTTATCCGATATTAATTTAAACATTCCCAAGAGCAGTTTTACCGGGATCATCGGCCCCAACGGCTCCGGCAAAACCACCTTGCTTCGCTGCCTATCCAAAACACTGTTTCCGGTTAACGGTACGATCCGGTTGTCCGGGCAGGATATCGCCCGTCTGTCCATCAGGGAAATCGCCCATAAAATTGGAGTTGTACCCCAAAAATGGGAATTTGACTTCCCGTTTTCCACGGAACAAATAGTAATGATGGGACGGTTTCCTCACCTACAAAGATTCCGCGGGGAAAGCGACGCCGATTTTACCGCCGTGGCCGATGCCATGCGCCTTACCAATACTCTGCATTTAAAAGAACGGTTGGTTACCGAAATAAGCGGGGGCGAATTGCAGCGGGTTATCATCGCCCAAGCTCTGGCCCAATCACCACAAATATTACTATTGGACGAACCAACCGCTTTCCTGGATATCAACCATCAGATCGAAACCCTGGAAGTGATCAACGGCCTGCTTAAAAAAGGGTTAACAGTGATCGCGGTGTTTCATGATCTGAATTTGGCTTCCCAATATTGCGATCAATTGATTTTACTTAAAAGAGGAACCGTATTTACCGTGGGCCGACCCGTCGAAGTTATGAACGCTGCCAATCTGGAACAAGTCTATGGCGCTAAAGTCCGGGTGGGGAACGACCCGCTCACCGGAAAACCCTTTGTCAGAATCAATCCCACGCCTGATGCCGTAACGGTCTCCGCCTCCGGTTTAAGGATTCATCTGATCGGGGGCGGCGGCAGTATCGCCGAGCTTTTGGAGGTACTTCATTTTCACGGCTTTTCATTAAGCTGCGGCGTATTGAACGTTATGGACAGCGATTGGTTAACCGCCAGGGAATTGCAAATTCCGGCGGCGGAAACGGCCCCGTTCAGCCCAATCACCCCGGAAGCGCATCAAGCCAATTTGGAATTAATGGCGGAGGCTGATGT
>JBJKPO010000212.1:0-8649 GCA_046706235.1 Bacillota bacterium
GCTTGAAGCGGTTGGGAATAAACGAACGGTAACCGGTATAAAAGGGATCGCTTACCGGAATGGTCAAGACACGGTGGTTAATGAACGGCGTCCGCCGATTGCGGATATTGATTCGCTTCCATTTCCGGCCTATGAGTTATTTCCAATGGAGTATTATCGGTTAATTCGAGAACCGCATGCGGTTAATTCCGATTTTGTGTTCCCGGTCTTATCCGGCCGGGGATGTCTTTTTAATTGTAATTTTTGTTACCGGATGGATCAAGGATTCAGACCGCGTAGTAATGATTCGATTATTGCCGAAATTAAACTCTTACAAAAACAATACCGGATTAATTATATCAATTTCAGCGATGAATTACTGATGTCCTCTTGCGCCAGAATCGAAAGCTTATGCCGGGATTTTTTAAAAAATAAATTAGCTATCAAATGGTCTTGTAACGGCAGGTTAAATTTTGCCGAAAAAGATGTTTTGGAGTTGATGAAACAAGCCGGATGTATTTTTATCAACTATGGAATCGAGGCCATGGATGACCAAATATTGAAAAATATGAATAAAGCTCTCACCACCAAACAAATCATCGCGGGTATCGAAGCGACTTTAGCGGCTGGTATCAGTCCCGGCTACAATATTATCTTTGGAAACATCGGTGAAAACCGTCAAACCCTTCGTAAAGGGGTGGAATTTTTATTAAAATACGATGATTGCGCGCAATTCAGGACAATTCGGCCGGTTACCCCTTATCCCGGTTCGCCGTTATATTATTATGCGATTCAACAAGGATTACTGAAGGATGTTGCGGATTTTTACGAGCAAAAGCATCTTAATTCCGATTTAGTGACGGTAAATTTCACGGAATTAAGCGATACTGAATTTTACGAAGCATTATTGGAAGCCAATCAAATGTTGATTGCCAATTATTATGATAAAAAACTGACGGAAATATTAAAACAAACCCTCAATTTATATCGGAACCAAGATGCTGGTTTCAGGGGTTTTAGACAAAGCTAGCCCCAAAAAACAGTAAAAAACCGTGGAGAGGATCGATGAAACTTAATTTGGATGGAAAGAGGGTACTGATTACCGGAGCATCGCGCGGAATTGGTTTGGCGATTGCCGAAGCTTTTTTAACTGAAGGAGCCGTGGTATTTTTAACCAGCCGTCATCAAGCCGATTTGGACCGTTTACAACTCAATCTTTCCGAAAGGTTTGCCATCAATCTAATTCATTGGACGGCATGCGATTTTTTAGATATCAAGCAGATCAAACGTCTGAAAAATGATATTCTTACCCAATTGGACGGTTTAGATATTCTGGTTTTAAATGTAGGCAGCGGTAAAAGCGTGTCGGATCCAATCCCTGCTAAAACTAATTTCGAATGCGTATTTCACTTAAACTTCGATACCGCGATCAATACCGCCAGGGAATTTTATCCGGTAATTGAAAAAGCGCGAGGTAATATTCTTTTTATTACTTCGATAGCCGGTCTGGAAGCTTTCGGCGCCCCGGTGGATTATGCGGTGGCTAAAAGCGCGCTGGTTGCCTTTTCGAAAAATTTATCCCGGAAAGCGGCCGCCGATGGTATCAGGGTCAATTGTATCGCACCGGGAAACATTTATTTTAAAGAAGGTGATTGGGATCAAAAAATCAAAGCCGATCCCGGACGGATCCGAAACTTAATTGAGACCACCGTTCCCATGCGGCGTTTTGGAAGGCCGGAAGAAGTCGCCGCGGCGGCGCTTTTTCTCACTTCGGAATGTGCTTCGTTTATTACCGGCGCTTGTTTAACGGTGGACGGCGGACAGACCGTAACAGTTTTTTAAATATCTAAAATAAGGTGAATTCATGCGAAATATATTTGATTTATCCGGTAAAACAGTGGTAATTACCGGTGGGGCGGGTTTTTTAGGACAAAAACACGCAGCGGCGGTTGCTGAGTTCGGCGGAACTCCGGTCCTGATTGATCTCAACCAAACTCTGCTTGATGCCGCTTTGGAAGTTCTAAATCGTGAATACCCGGTAAACTCCGTGGGATATATGGCCGATATCACTCAAGAAAAGCAAGTTATGGAGGCATATCAAGACATCATCGCTAAATTCGGCGGAATTGATGTCCTGATTAATAATGCGGCCAACAATCCGCAAGTGGATCATTCAAATCAATTGCAAAACGCCACTCGCCTGGAAAATTTTCCTTTGGAACAATGGTGGGCGGATCTGGCGGTTGGCTTAACCGGCGCTTTCCTTTGTTCCAAATACTTTGGCCGGTCGATGGCCGCTTCCGGCGGTGGAAGCATCATCAACATTTCGTCCGACCTGGGAATAATAGCCCCAAATCAGAATCTTTATAAACAAGAGGGCGTTTTGGAGCATCGGCAAAACGTAAAACCGGTGTCATACTCAGTGGTTAAAACCGGCCTGATTGGTCTTACCCATTATTTAGCCACGTATTGGCCGGAAAAAGGCGTCCGTTGCAACGCGCTCTGTCCGGGAGGAGTATCTAACGGACAGGGTGACGATTTTCTGACGCGCATCAATTTATTAATTCCCATGGCCCGAATGGCCCGCCCGGATGAATTAAAGGGCGCCGTCATATTCCTGGCTTCCGAGGCGTCGTCTTATGTGAATGGAACTGTGTTGACGGTGGATGGAGGAAGATGCGCCTGGTGAATTTTTTTCATTAAATTTTCCGCGATAATCCAATCCGATAACTCATCAATTTCAAAATAACTATCTTCCGGCATTTCCACGAATGATATTTTTCCAGAGAGGCGGCACCGGTTTTTGATCAATAATTCCCTGCCGGTTAAATAAAAAGCGCCGTTTTCCACTAAAAATCCGGTAAAATTTTGCCGGAACGGCCGGTTTAAAGGATCATAATTCCAAGGAGCGGCCAGATGCTCCGCTATTTCTTCCCAGATGAACCTTTTTTGTCTGACCACCGATAATACGCTGTCAACTCCTTTGACGGCGAGCCGGTTAAATCCTTCTTCCAAATGGCCGGCTTGCAACAATGGCGAAGTGGCTTGAATAATAGCGATATTGTTAAAGTCATAATTGGCGGCGAATTCCAATGCCGCCAACTCAGTATGGGCCGTATCAGTCGCGGTTGCCGCCTTTCGATCGATTACGTCAATCTTGGTTGAACCGTAATTCATAACCACTTTGCGGATGGCGTCGTTTTCAGTGGCAACAAAGACTCGTTCCACTTTTGAACATTGGGTCGCCGCGTCCAATACCCAAAAGACTAGCGGACGGCCATTAAACGGCCTGATGTTTTTAAAGGGGATTGATTGGCTTCCTCCGCGAAGGGGGATGAAGGCGACATTTTGATATGCCAATATCCATCTCTCCTCATTACATATTCTCCAAGTTATACGAAGATTCATCCACTTGCCAGGCGTGATAGAAAGTGTCAAAAACCTTCATTTTATTAAGTAATTTGTGTTTTTCCAAAACCCGGAGGGCATTTAAAACCTCGCTGCGATTCCAAATTTCCGACATAGTCTCCCGATTTAAATCACCAACCGGTATAAATTCATTAAAATCGAAAAAGCTCGAAACCACGATACCATCCCAATTTATATCAATATATTTATACAGATATGTATGATCGGGGACTTTAAGCAAACTTTGTCTTTTTTTCATTTCAGTGATTTCTTGTTTGCGGTGTTCGTCTTGGATCATCGCTTCGATTACCCGGCCGTAATCAGTGCGGCCGATACCGACCGAATCAACTCCCAAATTAAAACCGTTTTTGATAAAGTCCTCGACCGCTTGTTCCGGTTCATCAAGGATGGTAGTGGAAAGGTGAATAAACGGGTATGGCTGATCGCCGCGGACGGCGATCATATTTTTAATGTTGTTCCAAACCTGAATGAAAGAACTTCTCCGGCGTTGTTCCTCATAACCTTTTTGGTCCAGCCCTTGAAATGAAACCTGCAGAACATCGACATTATTGGCAACTAAACATTCGGCGACTTTATCGTCCAACAGGGTGCAATTGCTGGTAAAATATAAGCCGTTGGCCACTTTGATTTCTTTTATAAAATCCAAAGCATGCGGATGTAATAAATTTTCGCCATAACCGTTAACCTTAATAAATGTTTTATGTTTCCTAAACTCGGATAGAATTTTGTCAAACAAAGCTATGGACAGATAACCAAGCGGCCGGGTCATCACCGCCCTGGCGCAAAATAAACAATCAAGATTGCACATGTTAGTAAATTCCAATGACGACACAAACGGGAAATCGGGCATGTTTTCCCGGTTCATGGCAATCCGGTAAGCCGGATTTTGATAGTATTTAAATAGATTGTTCACGCGTTTCGATTCCGGATTATAATAATTATTAATTTCTTTTTGATATTTCATTAATGGTTCTCCTTTTAAATTTAGTGCTCCAAATTCTTCAGTTTCTCTCTTTGAACCACTTCAACGTCCAAGATTTCTTTCGACTTAAAACACAATGCTTTGTAAGCGGCGTTGACATCCCGCACTAATTTACGGAGCCCATCGGGTTCGAGCGAGGCGGCATGATCGGTTCCTTTCCAAGTACGGTTCAGTGTAAAATGCCGTTCGATAATGGTGGCTCCCAAAGTATATGCGGCAATATCAACGGCAATCCCCAAATGGTGTCCGGAAAAACCGATTTCTTTTGCGATGGAACCGTAGTTTTCTTTCAAACGCCGTATTTCCAATAAACAGACATCCTCGAAGGAAACCGGATATCCCGAAGTACAGCTATAAAGCACCAGGTCTTGGTTGCGCCCTTTAGCCTCAAAAAGTATGACCAATGCTTCCTCTTCGGCGCGGGTCGTCATTCCAACCGAGACGTGGATCTCACCCGGATAATTGTCGCATAAATATTTCAACATTGTTTGGCGGGTGTTACAGGCTGAAGGAATTTTAATCAATTTTGGGTTTAATGAAACGATCTCTTTTGCTGAAGTGAGATCCCATACCGAAGTACTATAAATCAATCCAGATTCCTCGCACCAATCTTTTAACCGGCGGTGTTGCTCCAGATTAAACTCTAAAAAGTCCCGGTGTTCACCGTAGGTTTTTCCATAAGAGTTGGCGGGGTTGGGATGGGGAGCATTATATTGTTCCGGGCTAAGTAACTCTTTGGTATTGCGTTTTTGAAATTTGACGATATCAACTTTACAATAGACGGCGGCGGTCTGGATGAATTCACGGGCGATTTCCATTTGTCCTTTATGATTGCAGCCTACTTCCGCCACCAATCGGGGTTTTTGATAGTACATTATTTATCGCCTCCGTTCCGACTCAAACCAAAACAGAAACAAATTATGCAATTCCTCCGGTCAGACATAATTGTTCCAACTCCGCAAAGAGCCGTCGTGAAGCCGAACCATCCGGTATGCAATAATCGAAGAGAAAGCTTTGATATTGATTAACGGTATCGGTCCGGAAGGCTTTATCAACGAGTAATCGTTTTACAACCTGATTCAACTCGGTTGAATTGGTTACCCGTATCGATGCGCCTAAATCGGCGTATGAAAAGCATACGGGAGACGGTTCAACAGTAATTACCGGCAGTTTAAACAGCATGGCCTCCAATGCGGCGGTGGAATCGTAAGTAATAAAGAAATCGGCCCCGCTTAAAGCATCGTAGAGACTGATATGGCCGAACCGCACTACTTTGCAATCAGAGTATCCCTCGGTCAATTGTTGATATTGTTCTATGGCTGAAGCTTCACTAGGATGTAGAAGAATTAACAAAAATAGATCCGGAATTGATTTAAGTCCGTCAATGACCAGCGATGGTATATTTTTGTTAAGACCCGAAGGGCGCGTGGCATAAACCATCACTTTTTGGGAAGGAGCGATTCCCGTCAACCGGCATAGTTCTTCTTTACCACACCATTTTCGGTCAAATATTACATCAAAACGGGGGGATCCAATCGCCTTAATTCTAGAATCCGGATATCCATATCGTTGGTACCATTGAAGCGATGCTTTTCCCCATACTAGTTTTTTAGTCGCCAGGATTGGTATGTGGGCAATAATGTCGCGATCGACAATCAACCCGTGCTGTAAGGTTAGCGATGGAATCCGTTTGGTTTTTGCCATTAAATTTAAGGCGCTATCCATCCAATAAATGGAGGAAATGGTTAATACCGCGCCGGGATTGAGTTTTTCGAAAATCAACCGGACTGCGTCCAAGGTACGGACAATACTGGTTATTTTACTAATAAACCATTGACGCAAGTTTGAACTTCCCAAAACCGGATCGCCCTTTTGTTCTTGAATCACTTGTACGATCTGCTCGGTCAATCTCGCCACGGCGTTTGGATTTTCCTGATAGTAGCTTTCAATGTTATGAGCTTCCAGATCCGGCCGGTTAATTTTAATCAAATCAACTTCCGCCTGATTGGGACTTAACAAAAAGAAACGATCATGGGGCAAATATAATGAAGCAAGGTCCCCGAACCCGCCCCGCATTAAAATGACTCCACCGGGATGCGGTTCATAGTAATAAGGTTCGTCAAACCAGCCATAAATCTCGGATTCGTTTAAACGGTTTATTTCATCCCGCCATTGTAGAATATCTTCCTTGACCGGCATGACATTAAACCGGCCGATTAGGTAGTTTAAAAATTGATAATAAAAATATTGGCAAATCGATATCCCATGATAGGTGATGTTTTTGAATTTATCAAAAAAACGGCGTAGCAAGATATAATAATATGCGCTTAATTCATTCATGGTTTTCCCTTCATTCTTAATTGATATTAATGAGATAATCAAGCAAAATCACTAGTGATATCTGTCTTAGATGAGTTATTCAAGTAATTCCACCGGTATTGCACAGCAGTTCCACTTCATCAAAGAGCCGTTTTGAAGCCAAACCGTCAGGTATGCAATAGTTGGGCAGAAACTCCCGGTATTGATTGATGGCGCTTTTTTGATACGCTTCATCCGTTATCAGGCGTTTTACTGTTTCCGTCAGTTGGGAGGCGCTCATGACGCGCAATGATACGCCCATCTCACCATATGAAAAGTGGGGCGGCGTGGTTTCAACGGTAATTATCGGAAGTTTAAAAAACATTGCTTCCAAAGCAGCCGTGGAACAGTGAGTAACGAAGAAATCGGCTCCGCTTAGCGAGTCGTACAGACAAATTTCACCATACCGGACTACCCTGGAGTTGGGATAATCCTTGGTTAACTCGAGGTAATAATCCACCAATCCAATTTCACTGGGATGCAGGGATATTACTAAAAATAAATTTGAAATTGGTTTTAATCCTTCGACAACGACCGGCGAAATCGATTTAACATCGGTCCCTGTCGCAAAAATCATGATTTTTAGCGATGGATCAATACCTAAAATTTGATGAAGTTTTTCTTTGCCGCACCAATTCCGGTTAAAAACAATATCGAAACGTGGCGCGCCGACTATTGCCATCCTGGACTCAGGATAACCGTATTTTTGATACCATTCCAAAGTTGCTTTTCCCCATATCAGTTTTTTAGTGGCAAGTATCGGTACGTGGCCGAAAATCGAACTGTCGTCGATTAGGCCGTGTTGCACTGTTAAAGACGGGATTCGGTTGGCTTTGGCCAGCAGATTCAAAGCGCTATCCATCCAATAGATGGATGAGATGGTTAATACAGCTCCAACATTCAGCTGATCGAACAATAACCGGACAGCATCGATACCGCGAACGGCATCGGGTATTTTGCTTTTAAACCATTCAAACAATTCCTGACTACCCAAAATCGGATCGTCTTTTTGATCACTGATCACCCGGGTAATCTGTTCAAGTAATTCCGCCACGGCTTTCGGGTTTTCCCGGTAATAGTTCTCAATGTTATGGGCAACCAAATCCGGCCGGTTAAGTTTGATAATATCCACTTCCGCTTGATTGGGGCTTAGCAGGAAAAATCGGTTTGGTGGCAAATATAAGGAAGCAATATCTCCAAATCCCGCCCGCATCAAGATTGTTCCACCGGGGTGAGGATCGTAACCATATGATTCGTCGGACCAGTCATAGACTTCGGACTCGGCCATCCGTCCGGCTTCATCCCGCCAATAAGGAAGGTTTTCCTTAGCCCAAGCTAATCGCCAACTGCCCGGAAAAGATCTAATCAATTGATAATATAAGTGTTTAACAATAGGGACCCCTTGATAGATAATATTTCGAAACCGGTTGAAAATCCGGCGTAGTACTATGCCATAATAAGTATTAAGATCATTCATGTTTTCGCCTTTCTTTATTTAGATAGTTAGTAACTATAATATTTAAAAACAATCACACTCTTTTAACGGGATTAACCGTTCGTTAAATAATTCCCCCGGTATGACGTATCCGCTCCACTTCGTAAAAGAGACGTTTGGAAGCCAATCCGTCAGGTATGCAATAGTCAGGGATAAATTCACGACACCGACTAATTGCATTTTGTTTGAAAACTTCATCAGCTATTAAGCGATTAACCGCCTGATTGAGTTCCGCCGCGCTGGTAACCCGTATCGAAACATTCAAATCACCGTAAGAAAAATGCGGTTTGGTGGCTTCGACGGTAATTACCGGCAGTTTAAACAACATTGCTTCCAATCCGGCCGTTGAACAGTGGGTAATAAAAAAATCTGCTCCACTGAGCGAATCATACAGACAGACCTCGCC
>JBJKPO010000213.1:0-5336 GCA_046706235.1 Bacillota bacterium
ATCATAACATTATATTCAATAAGGGCCAATTGATCCATGATGTAATTTAAAGTCAATAAAAACTTGCGGGGTGATTCATTTTTTATTTCCAAAATTAAGGCATCGAATAATTGCCCCGGCCATCCCGGATTGGTCGGCATCACCTCGGCGCTTAAGGCCTGGTTGATTTTGGTCAAAATTTCTTCACGTTTCGCCAATAATCCACTTTCCAGCGTTTCCTCCGTTAAGGGAGGATCAATCCTGGCTTGCAATACTGCTTGTGATAAACAACCGCAGGATTGACGGACCACCATTTCATTAGGATAGCTGATTCGCTTTGGAGCTTCTTTTCCGTTAAGCAAGTCTAAAAGTATTTCCACGGACTGTTTCCCGATTTTATAAGCTGGTTGACGCACCGTGGTTAAACTTGGCAAAATACTTTTGGCCCAGTACTGATCATCGTAACCGACCAACGCAACGTCATTTGGTACCAGTATACCTCGTGACTGTAATTCCCCCAGGGCGCCGCCCGCTAAGACGTCGTTTGAAGCCACCACTGCATCAAACTTAACTTTTCGTTTATCTAATAATGTACAAATACCTTCAGCCGCCGATTCACGTTGTCCAAACCATCCTTGCACGACCAAATCGGGGTCGAATGGAATTCCATATTCGGCCAGTGTTTTTACATAGATATCATAACGGCATTCGGCATCGGGAACGCCCTCGGTGCCGCGAATGAACGCTAACCTTCGGTAGTTATGCGCATTGATTAAATGAACCAATAAATCCCGCATACCCTGTTCGTTGTCAACGGTAATACAATGGGCTCCTTCCAATTCCCAGGAAATCGTTACCATCGGCAAAGGATGATAGCGCATGAAATAACCACGGTCTTTGGCCACCTCGGTGATCGAAGCGAAAATAATCAGTCCGTCAATATTGCTTTTATCGGCGAATTCATAGACTAAATTACCTTGTGATTCATAATCTAAAGGCGCGTCCACCCCCCCTCCCGCAAAAATAATTAAATTGGACCCATTTTCCCTGACTGCATCATAGATCCCGGTAAATAACGGTAAATTGTACGCATGGGCCAGGCTTTCAATAAAAAAGCCAATCCTTGGAGCACTCCGGGTTTGTTCCAATTGTGATAAAACGTTAATATGGTTTTCTTTCATAGCGCTTCACCACCGGTTGTAATCTTAAACTTCTCACTAAGATTTATAATCGTCAATTTTTAAATTTTTCTTAACAATATTCAACGAACCTTAATTAGATACATCGTCACTTATCAATTCACTAAACAACCTTTGCAGAGTTGTAAAAGCCCAATTTAATAACAAATGTACACCACTTTTGACGATGCGATAAAATTTTAATGTTGCATATAATCTTGAGCATATCAGCGAATATTATAAAAATAAAAGATCAAAAAATTTTTTATACCAACAGGTTAAAACAGCCTGACCCAGAATATATAATCAAATACTCTTTATTATAATAAGGAGGATTTCCATGGAAAAAGCATTAATAGTAGTTGATGTTCAAAACGATTTTTGTCCGGGTGGACCGCTGGCGGTCCCGGATGGCGACCGGGTCATTCCGGTGATCAACGATCTAATCCCTCAATTCGAAGTAGTGGTTTATACCCGTGATTGGCATCCGGAAAAACACATCAGTTTTTCCGCCACGCCCCGCTTTGCCGACAAATCATGGCCAATACATTGTATAGCCAACTCCCATGGCGCCGACTTTCACCCCGATTTATCCTTTAATTTGAACGCGGTAATTATTGACAAGGGAACCGAAGCCGATACGGAGGCATATAGCGGATTTCAAGGGACTAATTTGGCAAAAAACTTGCATCGATACGGTATCAATACCCTCTTTATCACCGGATTAACCACTGAGTATTCTATCAAAGCCACCGCGCTAGATGCAGTCAAGGAAGGTTTTAAAGTCTATCTCATCAGTGACGCCGTCAAGGGAATTGATAACCCTCCCGGAACCGTGGCCGGTGCTTTGGCGGAAATGAAACAGGCCGGGGTAATTATAATTAACGCGGCGGAGGTTGGTTCGGATGTTTGATGATTCGTCCGCTGCTTGGGCTCATCGTTATAATACCGCCTTACTTACCGACTTATATGAAATTACCATGTTGTACGGTTTTTGGAAATATCGGAAACATCAACAAAAAGCTTGTTTTGAATATTTTTTTCGGTCGCTTCCTCCGCACATTGGTTTTGTTTTATTCGCCGGTCTCGAACAACTTTTAGAATATATTGAAAACTTTTCTTTTAATAAAAATGATTTGGAATATCTCGGTCAACAAGGTTTTACAACTGCTTTTTTAGACTATTTGAGTAGTTTTCGCCTAACCGTAAATCTGTGGTCGGTCCCCGAAGGCACGGTTGTTTTCCCGAATGAACCCGTTGTCCGGGTTGAAGGACCGCTAGGCCAATTACAATTCTTAGAGACATTTTTATTAAATGCCTTAAATTATCCAACCCTGGTGGCAACCAAGTCCGCCCGGGTTTGTTATGCCGCGCAGGGCGATCCGGTCATGGAATTTGGTTTGCGTCGCGCCCAGGGACCGGATGGCGGATTAATCGGATCCCGGGCCGCAATTATCGGCGGATGTACCGGAACTTCCAATGTTTTAGCCGGAAAGCTTTTTGGAGCACGCGTTTCAGGAACCCATGCCCATGGTTGGGTAATGAGTTTTGATAATGAAATTGAAGCTTTTCGGGCTTATGCCAAGGCTTTTCCCAATAATATCACTCTATTGGTTGATACGTACGATCCTTTAAACAGCGGTATTCCTAACGCAATTAAGGTCTTTTCAGAACTACGGGCCGAAGGAGCAACCATCCGCGGCGCTATCCGATTGGACTCGGGGGATCTCGCCAAATTATCCAAAGAGGCTTGGCGACTGTTTCAAGAGGCCGGTTTTAACAATCCGGTGATTGTGGCGTCAAATGAATTAGATGAGGACTTAATTGCCGATCTGAAACGCCAGGGCGCCAAGATTAACGCTTGGGGAGTTGGAACCCATTTGATTACATCCAGTAATTATCCAGCATTGGGCGGTGTTTATAAACTAGTGGCCTTGGAGGGAAATAACGGTTGGGAGCCGAAAATTAAAATATCAGGGAATACCAGTAAAATAACCGATCCCGGCCGCAAACGAATTATCCGCTACTATAATGAATCCAATCACCCTCTGGCCGATGTACTTTATCTTGAAGGTGAAATGGTTCAAAACGGCCGGATTCAGGTATATGACCGGGAAAATCTCTTTAAGGAAATTATTTTTAAAAGTGAACAATACCTGGAATTATCGGAGTTATCCGTTTCCGAAGGCCGGAGGTTGATAAATCCGATTTCCTTAAACGAAACCCAGACAAACGCCGCTCAAAACCTTGCTCAATTTCCCGATGAATTCCGACGATTGCGTTATCCCCAAACTTATAACGTCTATCTATCCCCAAAAACCGCCGCGACTAAACAGGCATTGCTTGAGGCGGCTAGTTTTTACCGGTTCGAAACTTCAACCACACAGGAATAAATTGTCCATGGCTTAACTGATTGACTTAAAAGCTACCAAGCGATCAGAGACGCGTTTTATGAAAAATATTTCAATAGTCGTTACGGTCGCGGGAAATTATTAAAATATTCGCGGCCTCGTCCCAGTTGATTTGAATGCCGTTTAAATTACTCATTTTACTAACTTCCAGATACCCGGGAAATAAAGGAGATTCTTCGATGGGTGTTGCGGTTGCGGGTAGCGCGGTTAAAACTTGTTTCGACACATAAAGATTCTTGTCCCAATAAAAACCGTCTATCTCGTCAACATCGCCTTGGATGCTGATTTCCCGTGGAACTTGTATTTTACAGGGGCGCTTACTACCGGTCATCAAGCATTGCAGAGCTTCATAATGCGGATAACAAAATCCATCAAGTTGATTTAAGATATTAAATAACTCAAGTTCCGGGGTTTCCCGGCTGTAAATATCGGGAAATAGCTCCACCCATGCCAGCGAATTTGAATCAACACCACAAATCGCGGTTTGATATGTAATTTGAACCGGGGTCCCCACGGGAACCAACTGGAATAATTGCTCGATGTCCGGATTTCTCATCCGGATACATCCTAATGATATTGGATTTCCAATGGACCACGGGGCCGAATTACCGTGAATTCCGTAACCTTCAATAATTAAACCCAACCAATATTTACCCAGGGGATTACCGGGTCCGGCCGGAATCGGAGGCTGTTTACCATCAGGGGGATACCAGGTCGGATTGACGATTTTGACAATGATGGAAAAATCGCCAACCGGCGAGGGGGTCCCCGCTTTACCGACCGCAATCGGATAAAACCGGTAAAGTTCGTTCCCCTGATAAAGAAATAACTTATATTGCGGAATGTTAATCAAGATCCGCCATTGGTTGTCGGCATGGCCGGCCGGCCCCCAACCAAGCAAAATTAAGAAAATCCAAAAATAATACCACTTTTTCTTATCCCGGCCGGGATTCCTCATCGTCCAACCCCCAACGGTTCAATTACAATATTACCCTATAGGATTCCGTTTTGGGGGGATTGGTATTCATTTATTTTATTGATTTAAACTCGAAACCCGCAACTCGTAACTTTAAACTCGGAACTTGCAACTGGAAAGCTACATCCGTTTCTTAATATGCAAAATCGTTCCTTTCGTAATAATCTGATCTCCAAAGCGATCCCTCAGTTGATCCATGGTTTGGTGCAGTCTCTGTAATTCATCGCCGTTATCCTTTTTGACAATATCTTCATTGATTGAATCGGAAACGAACTCCGAAAATAAATTCAACTGAACCGGTTTATCTTTGCCGAAACCGCTAACGCTAACTCCGATCAACCGTACCTTTTTACCGCCCCATTGTGCTTGCTCGGTTAGTTTACGGGCCTCCCGGTAGATGGTTTCTTCAAAATCAGTCGGTTCGTTTAGAGTGATTCGGCGGGTAATGGTCTTGAAATCACTGTCCCGGATCTTAACGGCAATTACCCGTCCCTTCAAACCATGACGCCGCAAACGGCGTCCCACCTGTTCGGCCAGCCAGAGTAAAACGCCGCTTAAAAAAGAATAATCATCCGTATCGGTTTGAAATGTAAGTTCGTGCCCGATACTCTTGGCCTCCTCCCCAACCGATACCGGCCGTTCGTCCCACCCGTGAGCCAGTTTATATAAATCATCGCCCGCTTCACCAAATTTACCGGTTAAAATCCGGGGGTCAACCCGTTGCAACATTCCAATGGTGCTAATACCAAGTTCTTTTAACGCGGCCTCGGTTTTCGGCCCGACGCCCCATAT